>NZ_JBQKDN010000004.1:0-122678 GCF_052121815.1 Collinsella sp. LCP19S3_B6 | reverse complement strand
CTCGACCGAGGTCTCGCGCCTGCGGTAGCGCTCGATGACGGCCGTCTGGAAGGTCGCCCCGCGGAGCTTCGGCACGCTGAGCTCGACTTCCCCGGCGCCCGTGACGAGCCTCCTCGTGTAGTGGCCGCTGCGGTAGGCCTCCCGGCCCGCCGTCCTCTCGTAGCGCTCGGCCCCGACGAGCTCGGACGCCTCCTCGTCGAGCAGTGCGTTGAGCGTCTCCTCGACGGTCTTCCTCACCAGATTCTTTATGTCGTTGCGCAGCGACTCCTCGTCGACTGATACGATGTTCGCAGACACGGCCCGTGCCCCCTTCGTCGGTGATTTGTTGTTTAGTCGCTAGAAATCATATGACGGGGCGCGGGCCGTGTTCCGCTATGCGGTTGTCAATTTGCGAAAGAAATTATGCGTCACCACCCCTGCGAGCCGCCCCGTAGCCCTAACCTTCAAGTTACAGCAACAACCGGTACTACTCCCCTACTTCCCAAATAGCGCACCCAGCAGGCCGCGGCGTTTGGGCTTTTCCTCTCGGTAGGAGCCCTCGACTGCCGCTGCCACCTGGCGCGGTTGCTCGCCGCCTCCGCGGCGCACGATCTGGTACAGGAAGGGCGATTTAACGTATTTGACCTCGATGGGTGTGGCGTGCACGGTACTTTCGCTCGACAGCATCACGTTGGGATTGAGCGGTGCCACCACATGTGTCTCGCGCTTGTCGCTAAACACTACCGCGGCCGCACGACCCGTCTGGCCGTTTACGGCAATGCGCACCTGCTCGCCTTCGCGGCTGTCCGACGCCGGACGATCGACAAAGTAGACCGGCACCATCACCAGACCATCCTTGTGCTTGCGGGCCTTGCGCGCCCACGTGCGAATGCTCTTTTTATTGAGCCCTAGCACCGCCTCGGCATCGTTGCCGGCAATGTCGAGCGCCAGCTTATCAATGATCACCTGGTCCTTGGTAGACGCATCGACGGAAACAACGCGAAAGTCACCTTCCTGCATGGCAGGATCGAACGGCCCAACCTTGGCAAAGTCCCACGGCTCCAAAATGCCCATAAGACGAACGTCCAGGTAGTTTGCCCGCGGATATGCCCAGTCGAGCACCTCGTAGTACACCAAGGTCTCCTTGCTCAGCCCCTTGCCCGGGAAGGACGCCATCATGCGCAAATCCGCGAGCGCCATGGGAAAGTAGAAGAGCATCATGTCGTTTTGGATCGCGTCTTCTACATCGTGACCGGCAAAGGCTTCCGCATACTGGCGCACCAGCTGCAGCGCGTTGGCACGTGCCTGCTGCGGCGAGATTTCGCAGGGAATACCCTGCTCGGGTACATACTCCGCACCAACGCCCATGGTCAGGCGCTTGCTAAAGGTACCGGGCTTGAGTAGGTCTGCAACGCCGATCTTATTGCCGCAGGACGGGCATTCAAACACGCGCTGGGTCGACTCGCCTTCAAAGGATGCGCCACAGAAGGGGCACGGGATGCTCACGTGCGTGGCCTCCTGGAACTCCTGCGCCGTGCCGCGGTCCTCCCACAGTAGATGCTCCAGAACCGACTGGTTGCGCCAGTGCGCATGAAAGAAATACCAGTCGGGGTCCACCGGGCGCTCGAGCTGCGACACATGGGTGAGCTTAAGCAGCCCATCGACAACCGTCAGCGGCGCATGGCGAATGCCCAGGGCGCTCTTGGGCTCCCCCGCATCGGCCTGCCACGGAACGACCGTGCCGCAATAGGCGCACTCAAAGCTGCGTTTAGCCTGGTGTGAGTACATGGGGCCGCCGCAGTTTTGGCATTTGATGGCAAACATCTCGTCCATGGAAACGTCCTCCTTTACGCAGGGGCTGTCGACATTAAGTATGTCGAGCAGGCAGGCACAAGCCCATACCCATGTGGCCCAAAATGGAGCACCCGGTCGGACAAAAAGCCCCGCTCGTTAGCTCCAGCAGACCATTGCTGCATTTTCTGAGCATCGGTGCACGGCGCGCCCATGCGAGCTACACTATCCCCTTAAACGAGGATGCGAGGAGGTACGCCATGCTATTTGTAAATCGGCTGGTACATACACTTGTTCCTGGCTGCGAGGGCGAGCCGGTCGATGCATCATGTCGCACCAACGCGGGCTTTGCCGCAAGCCTCATCTGCATTGGCCTCAACATTACCCTGTGCCTGGCCAAGGGCATCGCGGGTCTGCTCGCCGGCTCTGTCTCACTTGTCGCCGACGCCTTTAACAACCTCTCCGACGCCTCGAGCAACATTGTGAGCTTACTCGGGTTCCGCCTTGCCAGCCGCCCGGCCGACGAAGGTCACCCCTATGGCCACGGCCGTTACGAATACCTCGCCGGCTTGTTTGTCGCCGTCCTCGTTTGTGCCGTCGGCATCAACCTGGTGCTCGAGTCCATTACCAAGATCATCAAGCCCTCCCCCACCGCCTACACGCTGGTCTCCCTAGCCGCCCTCGTCTTATCCATGCTCGTCAAATTATGGATGGCCGCATTCAACCGCGCGCTGGGCGACCGCATCGACTCGGAGACGCTCATCGCCACAGCGCAGGACTCCAAAAACGACGTCATCACCTCGGGCTCGGTCTTGGCGGCGGCGCTTATTTCGCAGACGACCGGCTTTGACCTCGATGGCTGGGCAGGCCTGGGTGTGGGTATCTTCATCTGCATCAGCGGCATGGGCCTGGTGCGCGACGCCATCAGCCCGCTGTTGGGACAAGCGCCCGACCCCAAGCTCGTCCAGGAAATCCGCGACAGGATCATGTCGTACCCCCAGGTCTTGGGCACACACGACCTCATGGTGCACGACTACGGCCCCGGCCGTCAGTTTGCCAGCGCACACGTGGAAATGCCCGGCGAGGGCGATGCCTTTGAGCACCACGAGATCCTGGACACCATCGAACACGACATCAAACGCCAGATGGGCATCGACATCACGCTGCACTGCGACCCCATCGCCACCACCGGCGACGACCTGCGCGGCTGGGTCAAGCGTGGCGTCATGCAGATCGATCCCGCGCTCTCCATCCATGACCTGCACGAGCACGGTGGCTTTGTGTCATTTGACCTGGTGCGTCCCGACGGCTTTCGCATCTCCGACGACGAGCTGTTGGAGCGCGTAACGCATATCGTGCACGAGCGCAGGCCCGATGCATCATGCGTTGTCACGTTTGACTCGGGCTTTAGCTCGCCCGACCGTCCGGCAGAACAGTTGTAGCCCCGCTCCGCTCGACCGCTAGTTTCCCTGCGCGCCCGAAATGCCATTTTGCAGGGCATCCCAGGCGTTCGTTGCCATATCACCCAGATTCTGAGCAGTATCACCGAGGCTCTGGGCTGTGTCGCCCAGCTCTTGGGCCTTATCCCCAAGCTCCTGCGCCTTGTTGCTCAGGTCCTCCAGCGTGTTAGAGCTCGAGCTGTCCGTGGCGCCTTGATCAGCGGACGCATTGCCCGACGAGCCGTCCTTGCGCGTGAGCTGAATCTCAAGGTTGCCGTCACCGTTGTAGTAGGCAGATGTGACGACCCAGTTGGCATCGACGACGGGCGTCGAGCCGTCGTCGGTCAGAATCACGGCATTCGAAAGATTGGCCCCGCGCGACTTGAGAATCTTTTTGGCGTTAGACCAATATTGCCCCGGGATATCGCTCAGGTCGACGGTGCCGGACTGGGCAGTCTCGGTCTGCTCGGCCGTGGTATCAGTCGTGGCGCCCCGCTTGTTGAGCATGCCCGACACGATGGCAAACACAACCGACAAGGCAAAGAAGATCGCCAGCACGATGAGGATCTTCTTAATCACGCTCGACGAACGCGAAGGCTTCTTCTCCTCGTCCTCGCCATACCGGGGGATGGACTTGGGATACTCACGATACGGCTCGCGCGCGTATCGGTCGTGCGACTCGTAGCGCGGCTGTGCCGTGCGCGGCATATATGTCGTCTGCTGAGGTTGTGGAATGGGATTTTGCAGCAGGTCATCATAAGGGTCTACCGCCGCGTTGCCGTAGGGGTTCTGCGATGAGACACCATGCGGGTCCTGCGCCGCGTTTCCGTAATTCACAACGCGCGTGGGATCGGCCGGCACCTGCGTCGTATCGGGGGCAGCGTAGCCGGGATTCGGCACGATACGGGTCGTGTCGGCGCTACCGCCGGCCTGTGCGGAGCCATATCCGCCCATCACGGTCGTCTTATCCTGGTCCATGCAACGATTCCTTTCCGTCGCCCGTAAGCATCAAGTTATCCATGCATTCTACCCGCGTACAAGCCTATGACAGGCTAAGCCCGTCGGTATCTACAAGACGTGTGCGGGCCTAAGGATCAAAAAAGCCCCGCCGGGCTTTAGGAGCACGGCGGGGCGGGCCAGCGGCTATGAGCAGCAGGCTTAGAACAGGCCGGTGATGTTGCCGTCGTTGTCGACGTCGATGTTCTCGGCCGCGGGAACCTTGGGTAGGCCAGGCATGGTCAGAACGCTGCCGGTCAGCGCGACCACAAAGTGGGCACCGGCGGAAACCTTGAGCTCGCGCACGGTGATGCGGAAGCCCTCGGGCGCGCCCAGAGCCTTGGCGTTATCGCTGAAGCTGTACTGGGTCTTGGCGACGCACACCGGCAGGTTGCCAAAGCCGTTCTCGCGCAGCTCGGCGAGCTGGCGCTTGGCAGCCGGCGTAAAGTCAACGCCATCGGCGCGGTAGACCTTGGTGGCAACGGCCTCCAGGGCGTCGGCCACATCGGCACCGTCCTCGTAGGCAAACTTGAGCTCGCTCGGCTGCTCAATCAGGCGCATGACCTCATCGGCCAGGTCGAGCGCGCCCTCGCCGCCCTTGGCCCAAACCTCGGACAGCTTAACGTTGACGCCCAGCTTCTGGCACTCGGACTCGATGAGCGCAAGTTCGGCCTCGGTGTCCGTTGGGAAGCGGTTGATGGCGACCACGCAGGGAAGACCATAGACGTTCTGGATGTTGTCGACGTGACGCAGCAGGTTGGGCATACCGGCCTTAAGGGCCTCGAGGTTCTCCTCGTTGAGGTCGGCCTTGGCAACACCGCCGTTGTACTTAAGCGCGCGGGCAGTGGCGACGACCACGACAGCGCTGGGGCGAACGCCCGTCATGCGGCACTTGATGTCCAGGAACTTCTCGGCACCAAGGTCGGCGCCAAAGCCGGCCTCGGTAATCGCGACGTCACCAAAACGCATGGCCATGCGGGTGGCCATGATGGAGTTGCAGCCGTGGGCGATATTGGCGAAGGGACCGCCGTGGACAAACGCGGGCGTGCCCTCGAGCGTCTGCACCAGGTTGGGCTTGAGCGCATCCTTAAGCAGCGCGGCCATGGCGCCCTGAGCCTTGAGGTCGCGGGCGCGGACGGGCTCGCCGGCATAGCTGTAGCCGACAACGATCTCGCCCAGGCGCTCCTTGAGGTCGCTGATGCTCGTAGACAGGCACAGAATCGCCATGACCTCGGAGGCAACGGTGATATCGAAGCCGTCCTCGCGCGGCACGCCCTGGGCTTTGCCGCCAATGCCATCGATAACATGGCGCAGCTGACGGTCGTTCATGTCGACGACGCGCTTCCAGGTGATGCGCTTAACATCGATGCCGAGCTGGTTGCCCTGCTGAATATGGTTGTCGAGCATGGCGGCCAGCAGGTTGTTGGCGGCACCGATAGCATGGAAGTCACCGGTAAAGTGCAGGTTGATGTCCTCCATGGGGATGACCTGGGCCCAGCCGCCGCCGGCGGCACCGCCCTTTACGCCAAAGACGGGGCCGAGCGAAGGCTCGCGCAGGGCCACGGCGCTCTTGACGCCGCGACGGCGCAGGCCATCGGCCAGACCGATGGTCGTGGTGGTCTTGCCCTCGCCTGCAGGCGTGGGATTGATAGCGGTCACAAGGACAAGCTTGGCCTGGTGATCGGTCGGCTCGTTGAGCAGTGAATAGTCGACCTTTGCCTTGTCGAAGCCGTACGGAATCAGGTGCTTTACGTCGACGCCGGCGTTCTTGGCCACCTCGGTAATGGGCAGCGGCGTGACGGAACGTGCGATTTCGATGTCAGTAGGCATGGGCGGTCCTTTCGTTACCGGATGAGAAAAAGACCAATTCAGCATAGCACGGGCGCGCAATAGTAAAACGCCCATAACCGATGAACGGCGATATGTTTATCCAATGCCCAGCGATAGCCTACAGACAAGCCAAAACAAACCCGCCCCTAAACGGTAGGTTCAATCCCCAAGTGCTCAAAGGTGCGAAGGGTCGCCTGACGGCCCTGCGGCGTGCGAATCATCAACCCGCACTGCAACAGGTAGGGTTCGTAGACATCTTCGAGCGTACCCGGATCCTCGCCCACCGCGCTGGCAAGGGTCGTCAGGCCCACGGCACGGCCGGAGAACGTCTTGGCGAGCGTCTCCAAGATGCGAATGTCCATCCAGTCCAGACCAAGCTCATCGATCTCAAAGAACTCGAGCGCCTGACGGCAGATATCAAGCTCAATAGGACCGTTGCCGCGCACCTGGGCGTAATCGCGCACGCGCTTGAGCAAGCGGTTGGCAAGACGCGGCGTACCACGCGAGCGTGAGCCGATCTCGAGCGCGCTCGGATGGTCTATTGTCACGCCCAAAATGGTTGCCGAGCGCGTCACGATCTGAGCAAGCTCCTCGACCGTGTAGTAGTCCAGGCGATACGAAATACCAAAACGGTCGCGCAGCGGGCCGGTCAGCATACCCGAGCGGGTCGTTGCCGCCACCAGCGTAAACTTGGGGATATCCAGGCGAATCGAGCGCGCCGCCGGACCTTTGCCAATCACGATATCGAGCGCAAAGTCCTCCATCGCGGGATACAGGACCTCCTCGACCGAACGATTGAGACGGTGGATCTCGTCGATAAACAGCACGTCACCCGGCTGTAAGTTGGTAAGGATGGCCGCCAGGTCGCCGGTGCGCGCGATGGCCGGGCCACTCGTCGTCTTAATCTGAGCGCCCAGCTCGTTGGCGATAACGGTGGCCAGCGTGGTCTTGCCCAGACCCGGAGGGCCCGAGAAGATCACGTGGTCGAGCGTCTCGCCACGGCTCTGCGCCGCCTCGATCAGCACGCGAAGGCTCTGCTTGATATGCTCCTGACCGCAGTAGTCGTCCAGGCGCTGGGGACGCAGGGTACGGTCGACATCGAGGTCCTCGGGCGTTAGCTCCGAGCCCACCATGCGCTCGCCATGCGCCATGGATGCCGCCGGCGAGCTGCCGGGCGTCGCCCACAGGTCCTGAGAGTCATCGGCTTCCCACATCACGCATCCATTCCGAGTCGCTTAAGCGCCGCGCCGAGCAGATCCTCGACACGCATATCCTGCCCATCATACCCGCTCAGAGCGACATCGGCCTCCTGCGGGCTAAAGCCCATGGAAAGGAGTGCCGCGCGGGCATCATCGATGGCCGAGGGAGCGGCAGCGGGCACGGGCATCGCAGCCTGTCCGGGAATCACGTCGACCGGCACAAAGCCCTTATCCTTGGCAAAGGTACTCTTGAGCTCCAGAATGAGGCGCTGAGCTGTCTTTTTACCCACACCGGGCACCTTAGCCATGCCCTTGTCGTCCTCGGCCATCACCAGCGAATACAGCTGCCCCACGGTATAGGTGGAAAGCACGGCGAGCGCCAAGCGCGGGCCAACGCCCGAGACGGACACGAGCCGGTCAAACATTGTGCGCTCATCCTTGGAGGCAAAACCAAAGAGCGTCATGGCGTCCTCACGCACCTGCATACGCGTGTAGAGGCGAACCTCGCCGCCGGGCGTCGGCAACGTGGCCGCAGTGCTGCCCGAGATGCCGAGCTCAAAGCCCACGCCCGACACATCGACGACAGCAGAGCTCATCGTGGCCTCGACAAGCGTTCCGTGGAGCTGGGAGATCATCAGTATCCGGTTCCTCTCTGTTGATAGAACTCGCCGCCGGTAAGCGCGCGGGTGCGGCTGAGGTTAACGTGGCAGATGGCGCAGGCCAGGGCATCGGCGGCATGGTCGGGGTGCGGGTCGTGATCGAGCTGCGTGAGCGTACGCACCATGTAGGCGACCTGTCGCTTATCTGCGGCGCCGGTGCCCACAACAGCCTGCTTAATCTGCATAGGCGTGTATTCGCCAATCTCGAGCGCGCACTCCGAAAGCGCCACAAGCGCAGCGCCGCGGGCATGCGCCGTGGGGATGGCCGAACGAACGTTAGCGCCAAAGTAGATGCTCTCGATAGCAGCGGTATCGGGACGATAGCGTTCGACAACGCCCTTGAGGTCGCGGGCGATATGCGACAGGCGCACCGCGAGCGGACTTCCAGCACTGGTCTCGATGCAGCCATAGGCACGACAGCGAACCTCGCCACGTCGCTCCTCGATAATCCCCCACCCCGTATGGGCCAAACCAGGGTCGATACCCAAGATAACCAAGCCAACCTCCCCTCGCCACAAGCGCAGCGCAAGGCAAGGCCCCACGCACTATTCACGAACGTCTGTTCTAGAATAACACAACAGCGACCGTATCTGGCAAGCAAGGTCGAACCATAGGTTGAGCATAAGTCAGCGAGCGAGTCCCTGCCGTGGCAAGGTGTCGCGAAAGAGGAGCGCCGCGTACTTCTGTACGCAAGCGACGGTTTGAGCGGCAGATGGCCCGGCAGGGGCTCGCGTAGCGTCGACTCGTTACGCGGTTTGGCAAAACCGCGTAACCTTTGCCCCATCCCCAGTTTAGTTCTGCGAGAAAAAAGGAAACTGACGGGGATCCACCGGCGGACGCGGCATCGGCGTGCCCTGGGGCCCGCCCTGCGGTCCGCCCTGGCCGCCCATCATCCTTTCGATGGCGTCCTGGACCTCGCCCTCGAACTTTTTCATTCCCTCGTGCAAACGACGCTGACCGTCCTCAGAGCGCAGCTCCTCCATCTGCTCGGGCGAAATACCCAACAGCTCACCCAACAGACCCATCATCTCACCGCGCATGCGATCGCCCGTATCGCTATCGGCAAAGCGGCGCACTTCGGCGCGCGCCAGTGAATCAACCGTCATGCGCTCCTTGCCGTTGAGCCCCAAATCGGACCACGCAAGCATGTACGGCCAAGCGCGCTCGGCAAACGAACGGGCCGAAACGATCGGCGCCGGCGGCAACATGCGACGGGCAGCCTCACCCTGTCGAACGAGCATCAGCAGCAGCGAGCAGGCCTCAGGCTTGCCAGCGGCCATCGGGATGTCGTCGAAAGATCGATTGCGGTCCACGTGCGCCTCGAGCGCGCCATCGACCTCACCCGGCTCAAGCCCGCCGAGCAGCTGTGCCGCGCGGTCGAGCATATCGACCGGACCGTCGAGCGTCGAGAGCGCCTGCGCCAGCACTCGCTCCATACAATCTTCCACCGCGTTGAGCGTCACGAGCTCTTGGGGCACCACGGCAGACGTGCGGTTGCGTACGCGCGCCACAAACTCAAGCGTCGACAGGTACACATCGCCAAAGGGCGCAAAGTCGCCCTGGTAGCCGCCGGACAGTGCGGGCGCCGCTAGCGCGTACTCGGTCTTGGAGAGCGGGCTCAACGCCATGGCGCCCAGCTCGAGCGCCGTATCCTCGAGCATCAGGCCCAGCGCACGCGAGCGCAGACGCTCGGCATCGCCCGCCGACACGTCGCGATCGAGCACACGCGCCGCATCCGGTGCATCGCGCTCGACGGTACGAATGTGCAGGCGCTCGGCAATCGCGCGGACGGCGGCACAGCGGGCAGCCTCGGCCTCTTCCTGAGCCGGCGTAAAGATACGGTTGCGCCCCAGCACAAGGCCAATCACATTACGCGGGCCCAGAGCGTCAACGGCAAGTGCCGCCAGCAGGGACGACGGCAAGTCACCCTCGAGTGCCACCACAGCACGCGACGTGCCGCGAGCGCGGGCATTGTCGCGCACGGCGAGCACCAGCGCCTGCCACAGCCACTCCTCGGAACGAAACTCGGGCAGTTCGTGATCTTCCAGGGCATCGAGCATCACGCCGCGCTGAATCTCCTGAACCAGCAGGCTCTCCTCAAAACACGGCGCCTGGGCCACCACGCGACCGCAGTCGTCGAGCACAAACGAACCGCCGGTATACACCGACTCGTCGTACGCACCGACCGGCGCCATGCAGGCAAACCACACGCTGCGCTTAGATGCGATCTTGCGGTAGGCACCGCTGCGAACGGCGGCGATGGCGGCAGTCTCGCGGTCGGTCATGTCAAACGCGTTGAATTGGAAATACGCAATGAGGTCAACACCGGTCGGCAACATCTCGAGTTCGCGGTCCAAGTCAAAAATCACGGCGATGCGCACGCCGTCCACGTCGAACACCGGCGGCGCCCAACGCGTATCGTTGTTCTCGCCACGCTGCAGGGCAATGCTCGATCGAGCCGGCACCACATGACCGTCCTTGAGCATCATGTAGTCGAGTAGCGGCTGGCCCTCAAACGAAACCGCCGCGGGCACGATGCAGATCATATCGAGCTCTTGGATACGCTCGGCAACACCGGTCAGGCCTGTCAGCATGTCGTGCTCAAAGTCGGCAGTACCCACCAGGCCGCCGGGCAAAGCACCCATAAAGAGCGGAGCCGGGACGCACAGCACGCGCGCCCCGCGCTCGTGGGCCAGACGAGCCTGATCCTCGATGCGACCGCAAATGCCCTCAATATCACCCAGGCGCATATCGATCTGTGCAAGTGCGAGCTTCATAGCCCAGCCCTTTCCGTCGTAAACCATCGAAACCGTAGTAAAAGCGCCGGCCGCATAATGCAGCCGGCGCTTGCATGTGCATATGCTAGCTATGATACCCCGAGCGGGGGCGCGCTCCTAGAACGTCGCGGACCACAGCCCATGCAGGTTGCAGTAGGCATAGACGGTACCGGTCTTGGAGCCGCCAGCGAAAAACGTCGCGGGCTTCATGCCGGGCTCAAGGTAATGGACCTCCAGGCGGCCCTCGGCCTCAAGCGCGATCCACTCGATGTAGTGCTCGGGCAGCATGGGGTGCTCCGTCGAGCCCACGCGCGCACGAATGACGTGGCCATCGCGCTCGATCTCGACAACAGGCACGTGCTTCTCGTGCGCCGCATCCTCGGTGTTTGCCGTCAGCTCCGTGCAACCGGCAGGGGTCGCAACGTCGTCGCCAAGAGCGGCAACGAGCTTGCCGTCGGAGTCTTTAAAGAATTTCGCCATGATGTTCTCCTTTGCTGATGTGCCAATGTTCTCGTTAGTTCTTATGCCCAAAGAGCGCCGAACCATCCATGGCATTGCAAATGAACACATAACGGGTGAGGCAAGCGGTCGGGCCAGGACGAACCGGCGACCTGGCCCAGCCCGGCGGCCCCATCCCGCGCGCGGCTAGCGAACGTCACCACCGAGCAGCGCCAGAACGTCCTCGCGCGTGAACAGCGCCGACGAAATGCCGTCACCGCCGAGCACACTGTTGACCAGGTCGCGCTTGGACTCCTGCATCTGCATGATGCGTTCCTCGATCGTGTCCTTGGCGATGAGCTTGTACACGGTCACGGTGTGCTGCTGGCCAATGCGGTGGGCGCGGTCGGTCGCCTGGTCCTGCGCCGCCACGTTCCACCACGGGTCGTAGTGGATGACCACGTCGGCAGCCGTCAAATTAAGGCCCACGCCGCCCGCCTTGAGCGAAATCAAGAACACCGGCACCTCGCCCGCTTGGAACTGCGCAACCATCTTGGCGCGGCTCTCTTTAGACGATGCGCCCGTAAGCTTAAGGAAGGCGATATCCTCCTTGGCCAGGCGCTTGCCGATGATATCGAGCATGCCCGTAAACTGGCTGAATAGCAAGATGCGATGACCGCCGTCGAGCGCGCCGTGGACGAGCTCCATACACGTATCGAGCTTGGCGCTTCCCGCCTTGTAGTCCGCGTAATGCAGATGAGGATCACAGCAGATCTGGCGCAGCTTGGTGAGCTCGGCAAGTACCTTGAGCTTATCTTTTTTGAACTCCCCGGCCTCGCGGTGCTGCACTTGCTGGGCAATGCGGTCCTGGTTGGCCAGGTAGAGCTTGCGCTGCTCGCCGGTGAGCTGCGCCATCACCGTATCCTCGATCTTCTCGGGCAGGTCGGCCACCACGTCTTCCTTGACGCGGCGCAGCACAAACGGCGACACGAGAGCCTGCAGGCGAGCGGCGCTGTCACCCTCGGCGTGCTCGACCGGGCTTTCGAAGCGCTTGGCAAACGACTCGCGCGTGCCGAGCAGGCCCGGCATCAAAAAGTCGAAGATGCTCCAGAGCTCGGACAGGCGGTTTTCGATGGGCGTGCCCGTCAGGGCAAAGCGCACACCGGCCGGCAGACGCTTGGCGGCACGTGCCACCTGCGTGAGTGGGTTTTTAATGTACTGGGCTTCATCCAGCACCACGCGGGCAAAGTCCTGCTCGACGTACTCGTCGATATCGCGGCGCATGAGGTCATACGACGTTACGACCACGTTGTGCTCGGCCACGCCGGCAATTTGCACGCGACGCTGGGCCTTAGCACCCACAATGGCGCACACATCAATCGAGGGGGCAAAGCGCTCCAGCTCGGCGGTCCAGTTGTACACAAGCGATGCGGGGCATACCACGAGCGTGGGCTTAGCGTCCCCCGCCTCCACGCGCGCCAGGATATGCGCGATCATCTGGAGCGTTTTGCCCAGGCCCATGTCGTCGGCCAAGATGCCGCCAAGGCCCAGATGCTCGAGCGAACCGAGCCACTGGTAGCCGTCGACCTGGTAGCCGCGCAGTGTGGCCTTGAGCGAGGCCGGCACCGTAAAGTCCATCTTGCCGAGCGTGTCCAGGCGCTCGACGGTGCGACGGAATGCAGCGTCGCGATCGGCTTCGAGCACGGGCGTGCGCGCAAGCATGCTGTCGACGAACAGGGTACTCGACGCGGGAAGCGACACGCCGTCGAGCAGGTCGACAGCATCGACCCCCAGATCCTCGGCAAGGCCAAACGCGGCGCGCGCTCCCTCGTCCAGGCGAATGATGTCGCCCGACGTGAGACGAGCAAACGTCTGGTGACGCTTGTAGGAATCGAGGTAGATGGCAAGGTCTGCCGCCGAAAGGCCGCTCGCGCCCAGTTCGACGTCGAGCAGGTTACTCTTGACGGTGGCGCGCACCGAAAGCTTGGGCGCAGGGCGGACCGAAATCTGGCGCAGGCGGTCGCTGAGCATGACCTCGCCCAGCTCGGACAGGGCAGACAGGCCCTCAGTCAGCAAGTGGAACAGGCTCTCGTCATCGCGTTCCTCAAACGCCAGGCCACCCTCGTAAAAGTCGAAATACAGAGCCGCCGTATCCATAACGCGAAACTCTGCCACCTCGTCGCGCGGCGGCACGCCCGGGCGCTGCTCTTCGAAGGGGCTGCCCGGAGCGCCCATGCTAAAGAGATCTGCCGACCAATCGCCGTAGGTAACCGTAATTTTGCAGGTCACGAGCCCATCGTCGACGCCGATCGCCATGGCAAAGCTTGGCTCGGGCGCCACGGTATCGAGCGCAGCGGGCGCGGTAAGGTCGGTGTAGTCGCGCAAGATAGGCAGCGCCATGCGGCAAAACTCACCCACCTGGTCGGCGGCGATATGGACCGGTGTGCGGCAGGGCAACAAGTGCGATAGGAACGGCGCGGCATGTTGGGCAAACGCCGTGTCGGTACGGCGCGCGCGGCGCGTATCGACCAGATAGGCGACGTCGCCCGAGGCAAAGCAGTACGTATCGGCCGGAAGGCGCAAGTCGTAGCTGCCCCCGGCTGCCGGCACAATCTTGGCAGCAATCAGCGGCGGGCGCTTAGCCGGGACTTCGTTCTCCCCTTCCGGCAACGACTCGACTGCCACCTCGTAGGCGCGGTGCGTCGTCGTCCCCCGCGACCAAGCAGGTTCAAAGGACATGGTCCTGCCACGCAGCAGGTCCAGCACGGACACGATGGAATACTCGGATACCGGCAGCTGACGCTCGGCGACAAAACCGCTGCGGGCAAAGTCGTACGATGCCGAGCGCGAGCTCGTAATATCGCCTAGGTAGGCGACCGTCATTGCAACAAAATCGAGCAGCTTTGTCGACACGTCATCGAAAGCCTCGGGCACATGGGCAAACGTAAGCTTCTTGCCATAGGAGAACGTACCGCCGCGCGCATAGGCATCGGCCATGCCGTCGATATCCTTAACCACGTAGGACACCGAACCGCTGCGAATGCGGAACTCGAGCGCCCAGCTAAAGCGATCGGCAAACAGCGGATTGTAGTACGGCACCAGCGAGGGCTCCAGCACTGCTTTGGGCGCATCGGGGTCAATGGTGCCGGCGAGCTTGCGGCGCATGGCCACGAGTTTATCCATGCGCGCGTCCGAAAGATCGGAAAGCGCTGCCACAAGGCTCGGGCTCGTGGGCACGGGCGCCGGGAAGGGAAAGTTGGGGTTGACCGGAGATGCGCTGGGCGCGGGGCGTGTGGGCTGATTGGACTGTGCGGGCGACACCGTAAACGTGCGGACCGGCGTGCGCAAACCCTCGACGGGCTCGGCGCCGCTGGCATCCAGATACGCCAACGCCGTGGCGATGGCGTGCTTGCACATGCCGGAATAGCGGAAGGCGGCGGGGCAATCGCAGTCGTAGTCGACAACCTCGTGCTCGTCCATATCGAGCGCCACGTGCGTCTTATACAGGTCGCCGCGCGAACCACGCACCGTACCCTCGATATTCACGTTTTTGGAGAAGCGCGAGCCGGAGTCCTCAAACGACAGCACGGCGCCGTTGAGCATGAGCGAACGCCCCTTCATAAAGGTACTGCTGAGCGCCGCCTCCTTACGAAGCGCCTGCACAAACGTCCCCTGCGCCATCGCTTCCTCCAATCTCACCCGGGGTAGCTAATTTGGGACGGGGCTTTTTTAGCTACCCCCATATGTCGGTTGAGATGTGTTCCGACCCCGACTCATTCGCCGTCAGCCAAAGGGTAGCTAAAAAAGCCCCGTCCCAAATTAGCTACCCCGCCAACGGCGTCCTTAGATCACCGTCACTCTGCCTTGGTTACCCACGATGGCCTTGGCCTCGGCCAACAGCGGAATCGAGCGTGCGTTGACCTTAGCAGGTACCTCGGCACGCAGCACGCGCCCGTCCGCCTGCTCGATAAAGATCTCTACGCGGTCGCCGCCCGGATTGGCGGTGAGCACCGTGGCAAGACGCGCCATGTTGCCCTGGCTAAAGCGGCTGTTGGGCACCATGACCTCAAACACCTTGGGCTTGTTGTTCTCCTCGTTGAGCTCAAGCGGCACAATCTCCTGCGCGATGATCTGGTCGCCGCGGTCCGAGCGCTCGAGCTTGCCCTTAATGCGCACAAACGCATCGGACAGCTGCGCGCCGGTCTCGGGATCGACCTCGCCGTACAGATACCCCTCTGCCTCCTTGAAGGTCTTGGGGAACACCACGACGGTGGCCTCGCCTTCCATGTCCTCGAGCTGCACGATGCCCATGGGGTCGCCGTTTTTGGTCACGCGCTTGGACACGCTCGAGACCATACCGGCCCACCACAGCGCCTTGCCCTCGGGAATTTCCTGGTTGATGGTGCCGCCCGTGGGGTTTTGCACCTCGTAGCCGGTGTCGATCTGCGAGAACGAGAAGTCGCGCGCTTTGCTGAGCGCATACTCAAACGGGCGCAGCGGGTGGTCCGAGACATAGATGCCCAGAACCTCCTTCTCCTGGCTCAGCTTAAGGTGGCGGTCCCATTCCTGGCCATCCGGATCGGGTACGCTCACCTCAAAGCCCGATCCCTCAACGTCGCCAAACATGTCGAAGAACGACGTCTGGCCGCTCGCGCGATCCTTCTGGCGCTTTGCCGCGGCATCGATGATGTTCTCGGGGTTGTTCTTGTCCACAAAGTGCATCATCTGACGACGCGGATACCCCGTGGAGTCGAAGGCACCTGCCTTGATGAGCGATTCGATCACGCGACGGTTGGCCTGGCTCGAATCCACGCGCTCGACAAAATCATGCAGCGTCTTAAACGGACCGCCCGCCTCGCGCTCGGCGATAATCGCCTGCGCCACGCCGGTGCCCACGCCGCGGATGCCGGCCAGACCAAAGCGCACACCTTCCTTGGTAGCCGTGAACTCGGTACCGGACTCGTTGACATCTGGCGAAAGCACGGGGATGCCGTCGTGACGGCATGCCGAGACGTAGTGCACGATCTTGTCGGTCTTGCCCGTATAGGACGTCAGGACGGCCGCCATGTACTCGTGCGGATAGTGCGCCTTGAGCCACGCCGTCTGCATAACCAAGATGGCGTAGCCGGCGGAGTGCGACTTGTTGAAGGCGTAGGACGCGAACTCGAGAACATCGTCCCAAATCTTCTGGGCGACCTCGCGCGTGTAGTTGTTCTTGATGGCGCCGTTCATCCAGTGGTCGTAGGTGGTCTCGTCCGAGCCATCCTCCCAGTGGAGCACCGTCGACGTGAGCAGCTTGATCTTCTTCTTAGCCACGGGCTTACGGATACGCGAGTCCGATTCGCCCTTGGAGAAGCCGCACATCTCGACGGAGATGAGCATAACCTGCTCCTGGTAGACCATGGTGCCGTAGGTTTCGCCCAAGATGTCGTCCAGACGGTCGTCGTAGGAGACGGCCGGCTCCTTGCCGTTCATACGGTTGATGTAGGACGAAACCATGCCGGCGCCCAGCGGGCCCGGGCGGTACAGGGCGATCAATGCCACGACGTGCTTGTACTCGGTGGGCTTCATGTTCTTGATCGTGGCCGTCATGCCGGCGGACTCGACCTGGAAGACGCCGGCGGTGTGGCCGGAGCCCATGAGCTTAAAGATCTCGGGATCGTCAAAGGGAATCTCTTCCTCTTTGATTTCGATGCCGAAGTTCTTTTTGATGTTTGCCTTGGCCTTGGAGATAACCGTCAGCGTACGCAGGCCCAAGAAGTCCATCTTGAGCAGGCCCATGTCGGCAACGGTATGGCCCTCGTACTGGGTAATCTCGACGCCGCCCTTGGTGTCGAGCTTGGTGGGCACGTGCTCGTTGACGGGGTCGCGGCAGATCAGAACGGCGCACGCATGCACGCCCTCGCCACGGGTGAGACCCTCGATCGAGAGCGCCGTGTCGATGATGCGGCGGGCGTCGTCGTCCTTTTTATAGGCCTCGGCAAAGTCGGGGTTAAACAGATCCTCTTTGCCGGGTTGTTTTTCGAGCACCTGCTTGAGCTTGACCTTGGGGTCGCTCGAGACCATCTTGGACAGGCGCTGGCCCATGTAGACCGGGTAGTCCAGGACGCGCGCGGCGTCGTTGATGGCCTGCTTGGCCTTAATGGTCGAGTAGGTGATGACGTGGGTGACCTTCTCGGGACCGTAGAGCTGGCGAACATGCTCCACGACCTCGAGACGCCGCTCATCGTCGAAGTCCATATCGATATCGGGCATCTCGGTACGCTGCGGGGACAGGAACCTCTCGAACATCAGACCGTTCTCGAGCGGGTCGAACGCGGTGATGTTCATGGCGTAGGCGACGATAGCGCCGGCGGCCGAGCCACGGCCGGGGCCGACGCCGATGCCGTTGTCCTTGGCCCATTGCACGTACTCGGCGACGATCAAAAAGTAGGCGGCAAAGCCCTTGTCGCAAATGACCTTGTATTCGTACTCAAAGCGCTCTTTGATGTTGACGCCACCGATCTCGCGCGTGGCCCAGTCGTCACCGTAGTGCTGGCGCAGGCCCTTCTCGCACTCGCGGCGGAACTGGCTCTCGTGCGTCTCGCCGGGATCGAGCAGCGGGAAGCGCGGCAGGATGATGGAGTCCCAGTCCAGCTCAACGTAGCACTTGTCGGCGATCTCGAGCGTGTTGTCGCAGGCCTCGGGGCAATACGGGAACATCGCCCGCATCTCCTCCTCGGTCTTCATGTAAAACTCCGAGCCGGTCATGCGCATGCGGTTGGGGTCGTCGACCTTGGCGTTCATGCCGATGCACATGATGACGTCCTGCACGGGCGCGTCCTCGCGGCGCAGGTAGTGGAAGTCGTTGGTGGCGATGACCTTGACGCCCACCTGTTTGGCGATATCAATGAGCGTGCGGTCCATCTGCTCGTCGGTCAGGCCGTTATCGGTGTTAATGCCGTGTTCCTGGATCTCGATGTAGAAGTCACCAGGCTCGAAGGTGTCGCGGAAGGTCTCGGCCCACTTGATGGCGCCCTCCATGTCACCGCGGTCGATGTATTTGGGGATGATGCCCGCGATGCAGGCGCTGGTGCAGATCATGCCCTTGGCGTGGCGGCGCAGGTTGTCGAGCGTCACGCGCGGCTTGTAGTAAAAGCCCTGCACGGCGGCCTCGGAGACCGTCTGCATCAGGTTGACGTAGCCCTCCTGGTCCTTGGCCAGAAGGATCATGTGGTAGAGCTCGGGTTTGTGGTCGCGGGCGAGCGTCTCGTCCGGCGTAAAGTAGACCTCGCAGCCAAAGATGGGCTTGATAACCAGAGGCGGCTTGAGCTCGTCGATATTGCCCTTCTCGTCCCACATGGCCATGTCCTTCACATACTGGGCATGCTCGCGCGGGTTTGCCTCGGGATCGGGCTCCACCAGCTCGTCGCGGCGGTCCTTTTCCAAGAAGGCCTTGTCGTGGCTCCACGTTTTGTACTCGGGCGTATTGTGGTTGACGGCGTCGCAGGCCAGCGCCAGATCGGGCACGCCATACATGTAGCCGTGGTCGGTAATGGCCACGGCGGGCATGCCCAGCTCTACGGCACGGTTGACCATATCCTGGATACGGGTTGCGCCGTCGAGCATGGAGAAAACAGTGTGGTTGTGCAGATGGACGAATGCCATGTGATGAGCTCCGATGCGGGTTCGTGTTCTGACTGAACGATTTTACCCCACGGCACGGACAGCGCCCGAACCTAGCCAAACCCACACGGGTAGCTAATTTGGGACGGGGCTCTTTTAGCTACCCTTTGACTGACGGCGAACGAGTCGGGGTCGGAATACATCTCAACCGATGTATGGGGGTAGCTAAAAGAGCCCCGTCCCAAATTAGCTACCCCTGAGCTGCAGTGGAATCGAAAAGGATTCCACCGCACGTTATTGAGGGTTAGAGGTTGTAGGTGACCACCTGGGGCTCGGTGAGCTCGACTGAGACAGCTGGGGCCGTCTGCTCCACGCGGACGAACTTGACGGTCACCGTCTTAAAGCCCGCCTTATGCAGAACATCCGAATAGACGCGCGCCTGCAGGGCGTGCTTCTCGAGCAGCTGGTCGGGTGTCTCATCCGGCGTGCCACCCGTCTTGTAATCGATGACCAGTGCGCGTGACGGATCGGCCGGGTCGGTCGCCAGCGCATCGATGGCGCCCTCGGCATATGCACCGTAGCGGGCAATGTCCTTGTCCTCGCAGCCCAGCGAGAAGAACGGCACTTCGGCACGGACGCACGGCCAGGCAAGAAGCTCGGCACGGACCGACGACCTGAGCCAGCGATTCAGGGCAACGTCAAAACGCTCGCGCTGCTCCGGCGTCAGGCACCACAGGCGCGTCAGCGCATCGGCACGCTCAGCGGGCAGCGCATCGGCACCCATCTCGATGAGCCACTGGCAGGCGGCATGGAACGCCGAGCCCAGCGCCATGGGGTTGCCGGCGGGCTCGACAGCAGCCACGTCTGCATCGGCCATCTCCGAGCCATCCGACTCGGCATCGTCGCCCGCCTCGTCCATGGGAACACGCGCCTCGGCGGCACGGTCTTCCGTCTCGGCATGGAGCGCCGCGGCGATCGACGAATAGCTGTACGAATCACGCGCCGGGAACGGACACGTGCCCATACGCACGCCCGCCGCCTGGGGATATACGAGTTCAAACGAATCGGGCATGGGGTCGGCAGGACCGGGCACGGTTGAGTATGCAGCATTATCGGCGACATCGGTATCGCCACGAACGAGCCTGCCCTCGGCATCCAGCGAAGCGTTGGCCTCAAACGCCTGCTCGCCAAAGGTAAAGTCCGAAAGCGAAATGAGCTCGTAGTCGCCCGGCTGGGAGTTGTCGAATACCAGGCGGTCGGCATCGAGCTGCGGCATGTCCAGAGCGTCGGTCGGCAGAATGCGGCGCAGCACGTCGTAGGTCAGATCGGTCTCGACATCGAAGGTCGGCGCCGTCACCTTGCCACGGCTCACGCCGGCATCCATCGCCAAGATCACCAGCTCGCGCGCACGGGTCATGGCAACGTAGAGCAAACGGGCCCGCTCCTCGAGCGAAAGCTGTAGGTCGTCGTTGCGCAGGCGAGCAAATGCCTCGGCGGGAGAACCCGTCGCACAGACGTCCTCCATGAGCTCCGGCGGTAGCCACAGCGACGTGCCCTTGCCCTTAAACGCATGCTCAAACTGCTTTTTGACGTCATCGCCCTTTACGAACGTACCGTCCGAGAGTTTAACGCCGTCGAAGCGTGCCGGCAGCGCCACGACCTGCGCTCCGCCCTCGACACGACCCATCTGTGCCGAACCCGAGGACTTACGCACGCCAAAGCACTCGGCGACCGCCACGACCGGATATTCCAGACCCTTGGAGGCATGAACCGTCATGATGCGCACCGCGCCGTCGCCCTCCTCGTTGAGGGCGCCCGGGGCCTCCTTGCCCGCCAGGAAGCGATCGAAGGCAAGCGCAATGGAGCGCGGCGAGTTACCGAACTCGGCCTCCGCCTCGGCCACGGCATCGAGCGCCTTGAGCACGTTGGCGGCGATGGCCTTGCCCTCGGGGCCGCGCTGCGCCAGGCGCACGAACCAGCCGGAGGCATTGACCGCGTCGCGCGCGATGGCGGCGAACGAATCACGCCCCACGCGACGCAGTGCGTAGCGCAACACCTCGCGGGCACGCGTCACGAGCGGCAAGCCCTGCAAGCCCGGCACATCGGAATCGCTCATGATGCCCGCATCGATGTTGCGGCGTGACGTCTCGCCCGTCTGATCGTCGAGTTTGGTCGCCAGCGCCAGGAACTCCTGGGCGCCCAGCGCAAACATCGGCGAGGCCAGCAGTGGCATAAGACCCTGCGCCGTATCGGCCGGATTGGCGAGGGCACAAACCAGGGCGCGCACCGTCTGCACCTCGGCAGCTTGGGCAAAGACCGAGCCGCCCGCGATGACGCAGTCGAGCCCCTGGTCACGGAAGGCCTGTGCGTAGACGTCTGCGTTGGTCATGCGGCCCAGCAGCAGCACCATGCCGCCCTGGGGCTGGCCGGCATCGGCAAGCGCGCGGAATCGCTCCGCGATCGCACGGGCCTTGGCCTGTGTGCGCTCCTGCATACTGCCGCCGGCAACAAAGAGGGCCTGGCGGCGCGAGGCATCCGCCACCAGCGTGTCCTTGCGGCCGTCGCTCGCCTCAAGATCCAAAAAGCCCTGCATCAGGCCGCCGTCATCGCCGTCGAAGACGCGGGCCACATAGCGCAGCACCTCGTCGTGGCTGCGGAAGTTGCGCACGAGCTTGACGAGCTCGCCGGCGGGGGCATCGGACGTGGCAACCGTCTCCGACGCCGCCGTCGATTCCACCTTGCGCTCCTGGCGACGGAACACCTCGACCTCGGCGCCGCGGAAGCGATAGATCGACTGCTGCGCATCGCCCACGGTGCACAGCGCGCGCTCCCCCGCACCCGTCAGGTAGCGGATTAGATCGACCTGCATCTGATCGGTATCCTGAAACTCGTCGATCATGACCATCTTAAAGCGGCCCTCGTACGCAGCACGAATGGCAGGGTAATCGCGCAGGGCCTCGTAGGCCATGCGCAGCAGGTCGTTATTATCGAGGGCGGACTGGGCAGCCTTCAGTGCGCGATACTCGGCCTCTACAGAGCGGGCCAAGCCCACCAGTGCATCGAGCGCGGGGCCACCGCAGGCAAGCACGATATTGATAAATGCATCGGCGGCCTCGGCCTTGAGCAGCTCGACCTGCTCCTTGGGGAACGCCTTGCTCGCGCGCGGCATGGTGCACGACATCATGAGTCGCGCCGCATCGGCCATGGTCTTGCCGCTCGCCTCGAACGCGTCGATGGCGTCGAGCGCCGTCTGCGCCTTCTCGGTCGCCGCCTTGCTTGCGCCCAGCGCCGAGCGATAGGCATCGGCGAGCGCCGAGGTATCGGCCTGGCCACGCGCCACGCACACGTCGTCCATGCCGCCCGGCAGCTGGCTCGAGAGCTCAAGCAGGTCGCGCACCAGGCCCTTGATGGTCGTGCCGGCACCAAAGGGGCCGCCCTCGCCCGCCATGAGATACCAGGCGTAGAGGGCCTTGAGCGATGCCGCGAGCTCGGGGGCGGCATCGGGTGCCGTCGCGCGACCCAGCACATGCTCAACAGCCTGGTCCATGAGCTCGTCGGTATCGGTGAGCACCGTGAACTCGGGGTCGATGCCCAACTCCAGCGCGTGTGCGCGCAGGATACGCGAGCACATGCCGTGAATGGTCGAGATCCACGCGTCGTCGACGGTCAGTGCTTCCTCGTCCATGCCCTCGTCGATAAGCGCACGGCGCACGCGATCGCGAATCTCGGCCGCGGCATCCTTGGTAAAGGTAATGGCGAGCACCTGGTCCAGATGCTCGACGAACGGACCTGATTCGGGCGAGAGCGCGTAGACGATGCGGCGCGTGAGGGTAAAGGTCTTGCCCGAACCGGCGCCCGCCGAGACAAACAGCGGACGGTCGAGCGTCTTGACGATCTGCAGCTGTTGCGGCATCAAGGTCGAAAGATCCATGGTCTACACGTCCCTCCTTACAAACGTTCCTTCGTGGTTATACGAGCAGCGGGCATGCGCGGCCTGCGTCGACACCGGGTCGACAGCAGTGACGTTGCCCGCCTCGAGTTCGCGCAAGCGCTCGGCGATGCCGGCCTCCACGCGATCGAGCAGGGCGTCGAAGTCCATGCTGCCACCCTCGCCGGGGAAACCTTTCTTAAGGCCCGGGATGCGACCGTCGCCACGCTCCTCCTCGAGCAGCTCGGCGCTCGCGGCACCGCGCAACGCCGGCTTGCCGCCCTTGGTCGAAAAATAGAGCGCCGCACGGGTATCCAAATCCAGCGCCCGGCGCATGGCCTGGGCGTAGATGAGCGTTTGGGTATGTGGCGGCAACCAGCGCGGATCGTCGATGGGCGCCGTGCCCGATTCCTCGTCGCGCACCGTAGGGTCGGCGAGCTTAAACTCCTCAACGCCCGTGCGATGCTTGTAGTCAATCACCACAGCGCGATTCTCGGCATCCACATCCACACGGTCGATGCGCCCGCCGAGCGGCCAGCCGGCATACTCGACCTGGAGCTCGTTGAACGCAAACTCCAGGTAGCGCGGAGCGAAGGGGGCAAGCGCCTCGGACTCGTAAGCAAGCACGCCCTCCAGCTGCGGCAGGATCTCGGCCACCTGACGCTCCTCCACCGCAGAGAGCGGTACCAGCGGGCCCTCGTTGCCACGCTTGCCGGCGTGCTCGGCCAAGGTCTCGGCAAAGACCTCGTGCAGCAGCTCCTGCGCACGCGGCAGGTTTTCGGGCGTCACACGCTCCATGCCCTCTTGGGGCAAACGGGCATGCAGATGTTCCAGCACGTCGTGGACAAAGTTGCCCTTCTCCATGTTGCCAAAACCCGCGTCGATAGACTGGGGCTTAACGCGATACGAGACGAACCAGCACAGCGGGCAGGTGGAATAGGCCTCGATCTGCGAGGCAGACGTCAGACGCGGTACAAGCGGCGCGTCCTCGCCCTCGCCGTCCCGACGGCGCAAGACCAGATATGGCACGGCCGCCTCGCTCAAATGCTGAGGAGCCTCGCATGCCACGCGCTCGCGCTTGAGGCCCTTGCCGGCTGCAGGGTCAAAATCACCTACGATATCGCCCTCGCCCACGCATGTCACCTGAGCGGCACCGGTGGCCTCGGCATGCGCCCGCAACTCGGTCCACACGGCAGCCGGATAGCACTCGCGCGCCTGGCGATCGTGCGTCACGCGCGCAAGCGCAACCGGGCCACGTGCCGCCCGCATCGCGTGGCCAAAGCGCACGCGCAACAAGGCCGCAGGCTCAAGCGTCACGCCCTCGCGACCAAGGCTCGCAGCCAACGTGGCCAGCGGTCCTTCCTCGTGTGAGAGCGGATAGCTGTCCAGATCGACATCGGCAAACAGCACGGCATCGTAGCTGCCGGGGCGCAGAGCCGCCACATCGGCAAGCGAGGCAAAGCGAACCTGGGCACGTGGCGCACCGTCAACCTCGTAGGTCTCGTAATCGTAGGCGGTGCTACGCTTGTCCACCTTGGTGCGAATGCCATCGAGCACGGGCACGGTCGCGGCCTGCGACACGTCGAGCGCGCGGGCGTCATTCATAAGGATGTCGATGGCGTGGCGCAGCAGGGCCGCCTCCGCTTGGCGACGAGCTTGGCCATCCAGGCTGCCCAGCGAGCGATCGGGCAACGCCTCGGCAACGGCAAGCATGGCCTTGAGCGCCGTCACGGGCTTGTTGCGCCACAGTGCCTGGAACACGTCCGAGACCACACACGGTACGTTCTTAAACCAGTTTTCGTCGCTCGCCGCCTTGCGTGCGCCCCTCACCTGGCCTTGCACGCTCTGCAGCAGGCTCTTAACGCCCGCGGTAGTCTTGCTACGCGAGAGACGCATATTCTTATCGAAGATACGGGCATTGGCTGCATCAGCGCCCGAAAGCGGGCTGTAGATCCAGTCGGCAAGCTCAGGCGCGGGCCACCACTCGGTCTTTGACGCCACACCCTCATCGGCCGCCTTCATGCGCTCGATCAAGCTGGCAAGCGCCGCAAACTGCCTGCCCGCAATGGATTGGGAAAACGCCGTGAATTCAGTTGTCTCGGCAGCGATATGACGAGCCGCCAGACGAGAGGCGAGCTCACCGAACAGCTGGGGTGCCCGGGCAGAAACAACGAGCACACGTACGGGGTCGGCGGAGAGGCCGGCGGTATCGTCGGCCCCGAAACCCTGGCGCGCTTTTACCAGATCATCAATTGCGTCCGCATAAGCATGAGCGCGGGCGTGGGGGCCCGCGACCTCAATAAAGGCAGGCTGAGCGGTAGCTCCACAAGCGGCATCAGACGCGACGGCGTCCTCCCTCAGCGGCGCGACCTCAAACAGCACACCGCTGGCATCAAATGCCGCGGCAAGTTCCTCGCGCATCGCCGCCTGCTCGCGAGCAAGCAGCACGACGACTTCTCCCCCACTGTTCGCCACAGCAGACAGTAGCTCGAGCAGACCGTGCGTAAACGACGTGACGCCGCGTACACAGACGGCACGGGCGCACGCCGGCAGATTATCGGCCAGAGCGCTGGCCATAATGTCAGCCGCCTCGCAGGGCTCGACCATATCTCGACGGTCCAAACCGCCCGCGTAGGCACGCAAAAGCTCGAACACACGAGCCTCGGCATCGCTTTTTGGCTCAGGCCGGCAATTGTTGCCACGGCATCGCTCGGCAGCTGTCCCCGCCACACCTGGCAGCACATCGCGGGCCATGCGCGCAAGCATGCGCACCGTGCCCTGGCTGCGCGAAAGCGGCTGCAGGTCGACATCATCGAGACGCGTGACCATGTCCGAAAACAGCATCTGGCGCTGCAGGTTGTCGACGAAACCGCGCCCGTCGCCCAAAAGCTCCCAAAGCGAGCGAAGCCACGACGCGGGCGTCTTGTAATCGATGCCCAGCGAAACGCCGGCTTCCGCCGCATCATGACGGCACAGGTCGAGCTCGGCAAACGTTGGCGCCAGCAGCACGGCACGCCCGTGGCGGGCAATAAGGTCGGCAAGCAGCGCCGACTCGGCATCGCTCAAATCCGTGCCGGCATTAGTGGTATAGATTCGAACAGGCATGGTCCTCCACTCAAACTGTTCGCAATAATCAATGCATCCATCCTACCCGCCCAAGCGGACACATTGCCACCGCAGCTTCATCTTTTGGCGCTTTGGAGACAAGTCGCTTTGCACCGCATTGGTGCCAAGGGGGCAGACTCGTCCGTTGGTGCAAGCGAACCTGGCCCCTTTGCACCAATTATTCGGCATATAAAAACCGCCCCCGGAGGAGCGGTTTTTCACAATTCGTTTTGCCGCGGCCTATTCGCCATCCTCCAGCTTAATGAGGATCTTGCGGTAGCCACCGTACTCGCCGTTGAGCGCCTTGGATACACGGCTCACCGTGGTGGACGAAGCGCCGGTACGGACCTGAACCTCGACATAGGGCTCGCCCTCATCCAGGTAGCGCGCGACCTGCAGACGCTGCGATAGATCGCAAATCTCGCGCGGTGTGCAGATATCGGTCAAAAACGCTTGGATATCTTTCTCGTCGTCCAAAAGACTAAATGCGTGGACTAGCTGCTTGACATCAGGCTTGTCAAACATGTTCTCGATATTCATCGATCACCGCCAAACCCGCCAAAAGGCATCGAAGTTGATACTGGCACCGGGCATCGTTCGCCCATTCTATGCAATAGGGCAACGCATGTGGCTTTTGCCCGTAGCAGTTTAGCACACCACCAAACTAAAGTGACAAGACTCTCTGTCAGCGGCGCGTTTTTTAGGACGAACGCCGTTTTGAAACCGAATGCGCACGCAAGCTCCACGAATATCTGAGACAATGGGCGCCCAACGCAGAGGCGCACGCCAAGGCAACCATCCGATTCGCCGCGGCAAACGATCTTACGCGCCACCAACACGTCACGCGCACCGGAAAGGAACCCACCATGCGCTTCTTGCTCAACTGGCTTTTGACCTCAATCGCTATCGCGATCGCCACGTTCCTCGTCCCCGGCATTCAGCCCTTCGGCATGGCCGACGCCTGGGTCTGCTTTGCCTTTGTGGGACTGTTCCTCAACATCGTCGACTCGCTCGTCAAGCCGCTCCTGACGGTCATCTCGCTGCCGCTCACCATTATCACGCTGGGTATTTTTCAGCTTGTAGTCAACAGCTTTATGCTCGAGCTTGCCAGCTACCTATCGGTAAATCTGCTGGGCGCGGGCATCTCCATTGCCAGCTTTGGATCGGCCTTTATGGGTAGCATTTTGGTGTCCATCACTCGAAGCGTCTTCGACAGCATCGCCAGGAACTAAAGCAACCGGATACGGACCGCCACAACACGCCAAAACGAAGGCCGTCCATCGCAACGATGGACGGCCTTCGCCTTTGTCAAGCCTCAGAGGACAAGAAAATCTACCATTTCTACCCCGTCCCCAAATGGCTGGTGGGGCTAGATGACGTAGTCGTAGCCCCCGTTGGGGGCGACGAGCGCATCGAGCGTCACACCGTCGAGGTAGTCGTTGATGAGCTTGTCCAGGTTCTTCCACACGTCGAGCGTGGGGCACTCATCAGATCGCGAGCAGCCCTTGCAGTCGCCATCCAGGCAGGCGACCGGCGCCAGGCTGCCCTCGGTCAGGCGCAAGATCTCTCCCACCGTGTACTGCTCGGGCGGCCGCGTGAGCACGTAGCCGCCGCCCTTGCCGCGCATGCCCGAGAGCATGTTGGCGCGCACGAGCGTAGCCAAGATGTTCTCGAGATATTTCTCGGAAATCCCCTGTCGCGCCGCGATCTCTTTGAGCGGGATGCGACCGGCCGCCTGGTGCTCGGCCAGGTCGACCATAACGCGCAGGGCGTACCTGCCCTTAGTAGAAACCAACATATATAGTGCTGCCTTTCGGTCTTTTAATCCGTTGAAATTCTAGCCGAAAAATTGGCTTTGAAAATACCCATTCCAGTCAAGGTGGTTAATCAGCTCGTAATAATCTCCTATTTCCTATTGCATTACTAGGCTTTAGTGTCTACTATGCTTGCCAACAGCTAAACAAACAACCTATAAGGTTTATGGGTTTAGCTACTAGGCCACCGTAAAACCACACGGTATCCAGTCATTTGAACACTTTGGAGGTTCACCATGAGCAAGGTTTATACGTCCATCGATCAGCTTATCGGCCACACCCCGCTTTTGGAGCTCACTCACTTTGAGGCCGATGAGGACCTTAAGGCCCGCGTGCTCGTCAAATTGGAATACTTCAACCCCGCCGGGTCCGTCAAAGACCGCGTCGCCAAGAACATGATTGACGAGGCCGAGAAGGCCGGCAAGCTCGTGCGCGGCGGCGACTATACCATCATCGAGCCCACGAGCGGCAACACCGGCGTCGGCATCGCCTCGGTGGCGGCGGCTCGCGGCTACAAGGTGATCATCACCATGCCCGAAACCATGTCCGTCGAGCGCCGCAAGCTTATGCAGGCATACGGCGCACAGCTCGTGCTCACCGACGGCTCCAAGGGTATGAAGGGCGCCATCGCCAGGGCCGAGGAGCTGCAGAAGGAGACCCCCAACAGCATCATCGCCGGCCAGTTTGTGAACCCCGCCAACCCCGCCATCCATAAGGCCACGACCGGCCCCGAGATCTGGGACGACACCGACGGCAAGGTCGACATCTTCGTCGCCGGCGTTGGCACCGGCGGCACCGTGACCGGTGTGGGCGAGTTCCTCAAGGAGCAGAACCCCGAGATTCAGGTTGTCGCCGTCGAGCCCGCCACCTCCCCGGTACTCTCCAAGGGCCAGGCCGGTCCGCACAAGATTCAGGGCATCGGTGCCGGCTTTGTGCCCGACGTCCTCGACACCCAGGTCTATGACGAGATCATCCCCGTCGAGAACGACGACGCCTTTGCCACCGGCCGCGCCGTGGGCCACAAGGAGGGCGTGCTCGTGGGCATTTCGTCCGGTGCCGCCGTGTGGGCCGCGCTGCAGCTGGCCAAGCGCCCCGAGAACGAGGGCAAGACCATCGTGGCACTGCTCGCCGATACCGGTGAGCGCTACCTGTCCACGGCACTGTTCCAGGACTAGAGCCTTTTTCCCATAGGTTGAGCTCAGGGACGAACCTGCCTCCTCTCTCTCCCGACGGTCTGAGCCCATCCCGTCAGGGTGTCCCACGAGACGTCCGAACTTGCTACAATGTCTGCGGCGCGGAACCAGCCTCCCGCGCCGCTTTTCTTTTTTGGCCACATGCCACCAAGGAGAACCTCCCCATGCACAACAAGCGCGTGCTCGTCGCCATGAGCGGCGGCGTCGATTCCAGCGTGACTGCCTATCTGCTCAAGTGCCAAGGCTACGAATGCGTCGGTGCCACTATGCGCCTCACCTGCCCTGCGCCCGATCCCGTCACGGGCATGAGCAAGGTCGACCGTGACATCGCCGATGCAAAGGCCGTCGCCGATCGCCTGGGGATACCTCACCATGTGCTCGACCTGCAGCAGGCCTTCGACCGCAACGTTATCGAGCGCTTCGTGACCGCCTACCAGGAGGGGCTGACGCCCAACCCGTGCATCATCTGCAACCGCCATATTAAGTTTGGCGCGCTGCTCGACGCGGCACTCGATATGGGCTGCGACTACATTGCCACGGGTCACTACGCCAAAACGAGCCAAGCGCCCGATGGCACCTGGCAGCTGCACCGCGGCGAAGACTCCAAGAAGGACCAGAGTTACTTTTTGTATTCGCTCACGCAAGAGCGCCTGGCACGCACAATCTTTCCGCTGGCAGGGTTGGACAAAGAGCGCGACGTGCGCCGCATTGCCGCCGAGCAGGGCTTCATCAACGCCAAGAAGGCCGAGAGCGAGGATATCTGTTTTATCGCGGACGGCGACTACGCGGGCTATATCGAGCGCCGCTGTGGGCATGCCGCCGAGCCAGGCGATATTGTATGGCGCGACGGCAGCGTGGTCGGACGCCACAACGGCGCACTGCGCTATACCGTCGGCCAGCGCAAGGGCCTGGGCGTCGCGATGGCGCGCCCCGTGTATGTAACGGGCGTCGATACCGCCAACAACATTGTGCATCTGGGCGAGGCTGAGGACCTGACGGCGACAGCACTCACGGCCAACGACTGGATCTGGAGCGCCCCTGCCGACCGCATGGAGGCAGAGCTCACGTCCGGCGACATTCGCGTGGGCACCAAGTACCGTTACCGTCAAAAGGACCAGGCAGCGACCCTTACACGTGGCGCCGACGGACAGATGCTTCTGACCTTTGACGAGCCGCAGCGCGCCGTCGCCCCCGGCCAGGCCGTTGTAGTCTACCGCGGCGATGTCGTCCTGGGCGGCGGCACCGTGACCGGCGCACTTAAGTAGCCACGGGTTTATCGCTGCACGTGTCGAAGTACCTCAACAGCGGCACCAACCTCGATTACGCGACGCTCGAGGCCGCGGCAAATGGACTCGAGCCGGCCCTCCGCTGTGGCCCATTCGCTCTGCGAAAGAATCTCGATCGCCTCATCAACAAATCCGTTGAGCCGCGATGAATCGAACCAATCGAGTGAGTCCGCAAGCGCCAGCTGGACGGAAGGATCGGACCCAAACGGCTTAGCAGAAAACCCAAACTCCCCAGCTGCGAGCACGGCAGTTGGTACGTTGTACCACAGGCAGTTGCCGCTATCGAACAGCGGAGCAGGCCTTATCTCCAGGGTGTCGACATTGCGGATGATGCCGAAGTTTCGCCAATGGCGATCGCTGTTGGCCAAAAGGGCATCGCAGACAATCATCTGCGACATAGACCTTCTCACGGCAGCCTCGTCTGCTCCATGCTTACCAAGGAAGCGGCAGTACCGGTCGTATGTCGAGTTTCCCCGCTGGCTACCAAGTGCGCCCTTAACGTAAACAGCCGGAACGTATTCCTCGCGGCCGTCAAGAAAGTCGTCGCACAGACACACAGGGCCATCGAACATTCGCTCAACCGTATAAGGAACAAACTCGCCCTCCGACAACAAGCGACGATGTAGAGCCGTTGCAACCGCCTCGTTAAAGGGACGCTGATCGTCCATGCCGCACCCCTTGACCAGAACGCGAACAGCGTTGCGAATCATCCACGATTTAGGGAGCTCGCCCTCGGACGTGTTATCCGGATTTTTAAGACCGATGCCCTCCAGCCAACCCGAACGTCCCTCGGGCGCCGATCGCTCAAAATCATTCTCGAAGTAATTGAGGTTTCGCCATTTGAGTTCGGCGCAATCGGCCGGCCGCAGCCAATAACAATCCGAAAGCGAGAGGCCCAGGCACTGAACCGGGACCTCGATGCCACTGGCAATTCCCAGTTCACGATAGCGCGAGACGAGTCCGGGGCGAACATCGGGCACCGACCGATGGCTCCACCACACGTTGAGCTCCCGTTTATTCACCGTAGGAGAAGAGCTCGAGCACGTGCCAAACGGCATTCGTTGTGCATCGAGGACCTCCGCGATTTCGAAGGGAAATTCGCGCGACGGATCAAATGAGACATGCGCGACCTCATGGTCGGCCGACATCAGCGTAAACTTGCGCCCCACATCGGCCGCAGGACGGCGTCCACGTTTGCGGACCTTTTGATAAGCGACCGCGGAATTGTACTCGACCATCTTCCGTCCGCCCACAATATCGCACGCGAGCGTTCCCGATGCGGCAAGTTGAGAGATGCGGGCTTTCGTAACGCCCAGCAGGCGGGCAGCATCACCCATAGACAAGTACTCAGACGTATCCATACACCACATCACCTCGTTAAGTAATTTACACGTTTAGTTAATAGATTACATACATCATAATACTAAACGACCCAAAGCGAAAAAAGGCCCGAGAAATCGGGCCTTAGCGATTGGTCAGCCGAGTCGCAAGCTGCTCCCCTAGCGCTGAACGTAGGCGCGAACCAGCTCATAGGTATTGCGCACGCCGTCGATGTGGCTGCGCTCGTAGTTGTGGCTCGCGTACACGCCGGGGCCGATCAGACCATGGCGAATGTCGTAGCCGGCCGAGAGCGTGGCCTCGACGTCTGAGCCGTAGTGCGGGTACACGTCGATGGCGTAATCGAGCTCCAGCTCGCGCGCGATATTGGACAGCGTGGTCACCAGATCGTAGTTGTAGGGGCCGCCCGAATCCTTGGCGCAAATCGACACCATGCGCTCGGTGCAGCCCAGATCGTCACCCACGCAGCCCATGTCCACGCTGATCATCTCGCGCGTGTCGGCCGGCACAAAGGCCCCACCGTGGCCGACCTCCTCGTACACCGTAAAGAGCAGTGAAACCTTGCGCGAAAGCGTCACCTCGCCAGCGGCGACGGCACGCGCCAAGCCCAGCAAAATGGAGGCCGACAGCTTGTCGTCCAAGAAGCGGCTCTTAATGTAGCCGCTCTCCGTCACCGTGGTACGCGGGTCCATAGCGATGATGTCGCCCGTCTGAATGCCCAGCTCAAGCACGTCATCCTTGCTGTCGACATTCTCATCGAGCAGGATTTCCATGTTCTTCTCGATGGTCTTGACCGGCTCGTCGGCCACGTGCGCCGAAGGCTCGGTATTGAGGACCACACCCGTGTACACATTGCCATCGCGCGTGTAGACGGTGCAGTTCTCGCCATCGGCCGTAGACCACTGATGCCCGCCGAGCGTCGTGGGACGCAGGCGACCATTGTCCTTAATGGAGCGCACCATGGCGCCCAGGGTATCGACATGGCTCGCCAACACAAGCGGCTCGCCCTCGCCGCCAAGCTCAACCAGCACGTTGCCCTTATTGGAACGCTCGGGGCCAAAGCCCATATCGCGCAACGTTTCCATTAGATAATCAGTCGCCGCACGGGTATAGCCCGTAGGCGAAGCAATCGAGGTAAGCGCCTTCAACTGGTCAGTAATATAGGAGAGCGTAGAATCCATCTTGGACACCAAAGTCACCCTTTCATATCGATTTAAACCCACAGCAACGATACCACCGCGAACCATCTTTTTACCTAGCGAGACAACCCATCGGGCTTCTCAGAGCGGCGCCCACCACGATAACGAGCCGGCGGGCCCCTGCCCGTTAGCCCCACAATCTTTCCGCAGGACAGAAGGAGGCCCCGCCGCACGTAGTGCGCAGCGGGGCCTCCGACATGTCCGAGGACGATTGTGGGGCTAACGGGCAGGGGCCCGCCGAACCATGTTAGGCAGCCGGGCAGATCTTCTTGAAGAGCTCGATGACGTCGTCGAGCGTCGCCTCGCGCGGGTTGCCCGGGAAGCAGGCATCGGCCATGGCGTCCTTGGCCAGGACCTCGATCTCGTCAGCCTTCATGGCCTCGCAGACGTGCGGGATGTTCACGTCAGCGGAGAGCTGCTTAACGGCGGCGATAGCGGCGTCGGCAGCCTCATCGGTGCTCATGCCCGTGGTGTCAACGCCCATGGCGACGGCGACCTTGGCCAGGCGCTCGGCGCAAACCGGCTTGTTGAACTCCATGGCAATCGGCAGCAGCATGGCGCAAGCGACGCCGTGCGGAGTGTCGTAGTGAGCGGACAGGGTGTGAGCCATGGCATGGTCGATGCCCAAGCCAACGTTAGAGAAGCCCATGCCGGCGACATACTGACCAAGAGCCATGCCCTCGCGGCCGGAGCCGGGCTGGCCGGACTTGGCCTCGGCAACGGAGTCGCGCAGGTTCTCGCTGATCAGCTTGATGGCCTCAAAGTGGAACATGTCGGAAAGCTCCCAAGCGCCCTTGGTGGTGTAGCCCTCGATGGCGTGGGTCAGAGCGTCCATGCCGGTGGAAGCGGTCAGGCCGGCGGGCATGGAAGCCATCATATCGGGGTCGACGACGGCGACCTCGGGGGCGTCGTTGGTGTCGACACACACGAACTTGCGGACCTTCTCGGGGTCGGTGATGACGTAGTTGATGGTCACCTCAGCAGCAGTACCGGCGGTCGTCGGCACGGCGATGGTGAACACGGCGTGGTTCTTAGTGGGAGCAACGCCCTCGAGGCTGCGGACATCGGCGAACTCGGGGTTGTTGATGATGATGCCGATGGCCTTGGCAGTGTCCATAGAGGAGCCGCCACCGACGGTCACGATAGCATCAGCCTCGGCGGCCTTGAAGGCCTCGACGCCGTCCTTGACGTTCTGGATAGTGGGGTTGGGCTTGATCTCGGAGTAGAGGCTCCAAGCGATGCCGGCGGCATCGAGCTCGTCGGTCACCTTAGCGGTAACGCCAAACTTGACCAGATCGGGATCGGAGCAGACGAAAATCTTCTTGTAGCCGCGACGCTGGAGCTCGCCGGGGATCTCCTTGATGGCGCCGGAACCATGATAAGAAATGGTGTTGAGAACGAAACGATTAGCCATTGATAGCCTCCCATCGTGTGCGGGGCACCCATTGCGCCCCACGCTATGGCTCCCATCCTAACGCTTTTGAAGCGAAAAACGCGTGAGAACGTCAGATTATTTAAAGCGTTTCAACAACTGGTATCGTCACCGCCTGACCACTAAACAAAAAAGGGGCGGCCGAGATGACCGCCCCTCCCCATTATTGATCAGTGTGGCAAGGGGTCAGCCCCTTGCCACACCCTGCCGCTATTTTTGGCAGGCCTCTTTCCAATCTTCGCAGGCGCGCTTCCAGCGAAAACGCAGGTCGCGCTCGCGGTCGATAAACATGATGGCAAACGCCACGAACAGCAGCACGCTCGCCACCGCAATAGCGTGCAGCCCCATGCGCTCAATACACCAGTTTCCCAGCACAGCGCCAAACACAAAGGTAAAGATCACGCCAAAGTACAGCAGGCCGTTTTCCAAAAAGCCACGCTTGTGGGTGATGATGTAGTCGTCCACGTTTTGCAGCGCGTTGCGCAGGTTACCGATGCACATGGTCGTGGCAATGCCGTGACCGTGGATCTTGCGGAAGCTCTCGACCTGCATACCGCAGGCAAACGAGATGAGGCAGTTGGCGAGCAAGTTGTAGCCGCCACCGGGGATAAAGCTCACGCCCAGCAAGATGACGGCTTCAAAGAACACCGTCACCTGGCGCCAGTGAATCACGCTGCCAAACCGTTCGTGTACCAGGTCGGCAAGCATAATGCCCACGGCAAACGACACCACAGGGAAGAAATAGCGCCCCGCGAGCGCCCAATTGCCCTCCGAGATGCTCACGCCCACCAGCAAGATGTTGCCCGTCTGCGCGTTGGCGAAAACATGGTCGCGCCCAATGTACGAATAAACGTCCATAAAGCCACCGGCGAGCGCCAAGATGATGCCCAGCTCAATAGACTCCGATATCTGTTTGGCACGCTGCATCGTCGTGCGCCCTCCTTGTTGACGACCCTCTCGTGCGTTGGCGGAAACATAGCCGCCGTTCATACTGTAACCCATTGACAACATGGCGCGCCCGCGAGACGGACTCCCCAACGCGCAGATACACCGTCTGGAAACAAAGGGCGGGCGCGGCATCGACACCCGACACCTCATGTACTCCACCAGTCTTTTTAGCCCCGTCCCAAAAAGACTGGTTACAATTACGTGCAGCATACAAACACCGGGAGGAATCGTGGCAAAAAAGCCCCAGGACGCTCAGCACAACCAGCATGGCAAGCATGCCCAACGCGGCCAGCAGCAAAAGCGTGGAAGCAAAGCCCAGGGCTCGCGCCCCGCGCATGCCCCGGCAGCGCCTGTCCGCCCCTGGCGCCCGGGCCGCGATAAGTTCCTCCCCGTCAGCCGCGCCGACATGGATGCGCGCGGCTGGGACCAGTGCGACTTTGTCTACATCTGCGGCGACGCCTACGTTGACCATCCCAGCTTTGGCATGGCCATCATCAGCCGCGTCCTCGACGCGCACGGCTACAAGGTGGGCATCATCTGCCAACCCGACTGGACCGACCCCGCCAGCATCACCGTGCTCGGCGAGCCGCGCCTGGGCTTTCTCGTCAGCGCCGGCAACATGGACTCCATGGTCAACCACTATTCGGTGACCAAGCACCGCCGCCACACCGACGCCTATACCCCCGGTGGCGAGGAGGGACACCGCCCCAACCGTGCCGTCACGGTCTACGGCAACCTCATCCGCCAGACATTCAAGGACGCCCCCATCATCATCGGCGGCATCGAGGCAAGCCTGCGTCGCTTGGCCCACTACGACTACTGGCAGGACAAGCTCAAGCGCTCGGTACTGCTCGACTCGGGCGCCGACATCCTCATCTACGGCATGGGCGAGCACGCGATTGTCGAGATCGCCGACGCGCTCGACGCGGGACTGCCCGTCGATCAGATCACCTATATCAACGGCACCGTCTACCGCACGGGTTCGCTCGACGAGGTCTACGACTACGACCTGCTGCCCAGTTGGGACGACCTTACCGCCGACAAGCTCAACTACGCGCGCAGCTTTAACGTGCAGCAGCAGAATATGGACCCCATCACCGGACATCGCCTGGTAGAGCCCTACCCCAACAGCGTCTATGTGGTGCAGAACCCGCCGTCGGCGACGCTCACCACCGACGAGATGGACGAAGTTGCCGAGCTCCCCTACGCACGCGATTGGCATCCCGATTACGACGCAGCGGGCGGCGTGCCGGCCTTTGCCGAGATCAAGTTTTCCATTAGCTCCAACCGCGGCTGTTTTGGCGAGTGCTCGTTTTGCGCGCTCACCTTCCACCAGGGTCGCGTGCTGCAGATGCGCAGCCACGACTCGATCATGCGCGAGGCCGAGCTGCTCACGCGCGATCCCGAGTTTAAGGGCTATATCAACGACGTGGGCGGGCCGACGGCCAACTTTAGCCGTCCCGCCTGCGACAAGCAGCTCAAGCACGGCGTATGCAAGAACAAGCGATGCCTGTGGCCGAGCGTGTGCAAGAACATGGTGGTCGACGAGAGCGGCTACACCCAGCTGCTGCGCGACCTGCGCCAGCTGCCGGGCGTCAAGAAGGTCTTTGTCCGCAGCGGCATCCGCTTCGACTACACCATGGCCGATGCCTCGGACGAGTTTTTGCGCGAGCTGCTGGAGCACCACGTCTCGGGCCAGCTACGCGTAGCACCCGAGCACGTGAGCGACGCGGTGCTTTCCGTGATGGGCAAACCGAGCCGAGCCGTCTACGACGCATTCTGCCGTAAATTTGAACGCTTGAACCGCGAGTACGGACTCAAGCAGTACGTGGTGCCGTATCTGATCTCGAGCCATCCCGGATCGACGATGAAGGAAGCCGTGGACCTTGCCGAGGCCGTGCGAGACATGGGCTACATGCCCGAGCAGGTGCAGGACTTCTACCCCACGCCGTCCACCATGTCGACGTGCATGTACTACACCGGCGTGGACCCGCGCACCATGGAGCCGATCTATGTGGCGCGCGACCCGCACGAGAAGGCCATGCAGCGCGCGCTCATCCAGTATCGCAAGCCCGAGAACTACAAGCTCGTGCGCGAGGCGCTAGAGAAAGCCGGGCGTCGCGATTTGATCGGCTACACCAAGCATTGCCTGATCCGCCCCGTGCCGCCACGCCCGGACGAGACATCTGCCGGCGGCGGACATGGCACCGGCAAGAAGGGCGGCAAGGGCCACGGTGGCGCTGGCGGCGCTGGAGCCAAGGGACCCAAGGGCAGCAAAGGGCACAGCGGCATGTCGCGCGCGCAGAACACCGCCGGGCGCAACCGTGCGGCTCAGGGGCGTCAGGGTGCCAACGGAGGCGGTCGCCGCAACTAAGGCAGCAGTGCGCTCGCTGCGTCCATCCCACACGCGTGGCGCAGCGAGCGCATTGCCTCAACGAGGATGACGCCGGCGATAGCGACCGTAATTGCCACGTCGAGCGGCGTGTTCACAAACCACAGCAGGCCCATGAGATACGACCCGGCATTAAAGGCAAAGTGCAGCAAGATCGTGTAGCGGAGCTTTCCGGTCGTCACGAGCACCCAACCAAAGATGAGGGCGGCGGCACCCGCGTAGCAACCCTGTACCCAATTCATGTGCATAAAACCGAAGATTGCCGCCTGCAGCATAATCGCCGCGGCGACACCCCACGTGCTTGGGGCCGCCCAGGACACTATGGCGCCGTCTTGCGCACTCGCACGACGCCGGCGCTTCCAGAGCGGACGGCACTGGGGATTAAACGCACGCAGCGAAAACTCAAAGATAACACCGCGCACCAGGAGCTCTTCGCAAAACGGCGCGCCGAGCACCGTGGTCAGGACGGCAAGAGGACTGGTATCGCCCATGCCCGTTTCCTCGACAAGCTCGCTGTAGTCGGCCGCGGCATCGGGCAACAGCGACAGCACGGCGTCGGTCACGTAGCTAACGACCACCTGCAGGGCAAGACCGATCACGATAACGCAGGCGATGCGTTTCCACGCCCCACGCGCTCCCCCGCCGAGCGAATGCTCGCTTTGCGAACGCGCCATAAACGAGCGCGGCCACAGATAACGCCACCACAGCAGCGCCATCAAAAACGACGCCGTCTGAGCGGCGGCTTGGAACCATTGAATATCGAGATTGTCGATCGGATAGCCCGTCAGCACCGACACGGAATCGAGAACAGAAAACAGAACCACGCTCAGGGCTATATCGGCAGCGACAACGCCAAAACAGGCGAGCGCCCACGCTATCGCATTGAGCATGCCAGCCTCCTCAAAACCCGGTACTTGGGGACGTTCCTTAACTGCCGGCAGAAAATGAACGTCCCCAAGTACCGGCAGTTTGGGACAGTCATTGTTGATGAAAATCGGGTGCAGTGCCAAAGGCCCCGCTGGGCGAAATGTCGAACGGGAAGGTGCCGCAGCGATTGAACGCGGCGATAAACATGCGGATGGCGTTGGACGGCGTGGTGCCCACGAGTTGGGTTGCCGCCGCGAAGGCCGCCTTTTCCTCGGGCAAGACCTTCGCGACAACCGGGGTCATGTGTTCTGCCATGGCGCTTCCTTTTTGAAACAACGGTAGTGCGGATAGATGCGGGCCACGCGGCTGGGCGACGGGCTGTGAAGGCAACCCGATTGGCCCGCATCTGGAGTTTGTTTCTGCGGCGTTGGTATTACTTGGTATTTCTAAGTTATACCCGGCAGATAGAATACCACAACCGGCCCCATGGGGACGGAGAAAAGACGGATTATTTTGTTGCTGGGTTAGTATTTAGAGCGTGATGATGTCCGAGATATCGAGGGCCTAAGCGTCGGCGTATGGCGCGCCCAGGCTGGGTATCCGGCGCATGGCGCCCTATTGTCTTGCATAATTTCGCTTATGCCATGCATAAAAATACGGGGGCACCCCTTCTCGTCCCAACGTACCCCCGCTTGGACCGTGCAAAAACCGGAGTTTTCAGCATCGCGGCCCCCGCAGGCGGTGCCGCAAATCGTGGACGCCGCGCGATTGGCGTCGTTTTGGGGCACGGCGCGACGCGAAACGCGCGTTATCGCCGCGCCGGACGCCGTCAGCCAACCCAAATCGACTGCCGAAGGATCCCGCTGGCTCAAAAAGACGATTCCGGCGCGTATGCAGTCACCCCGGCTTGCTGAAAACTCCCAAAAATGCACGGCGCGCCCCGGGGGACCCGTGCGCGCCACGAAAAACACGCCCGCATCCAAAAGAATGCGAGCGCGAAAGCCGGATGGCGGCAAGGGCGCCAGGCAGCGGGCGAAATCCCCGGCGTGTCCGCCCGGGCACCGCAGCCGCCGCGCGTCAGCAGAAAACCTCATGCCCTGCGTTGATGTCGGCCCCCGCATACGCGAATCTCCAACTAGGTCGATAGTCCGTATCTCTTGCCACGACCGTCTCCGCGCGTTTCCACGAAGAAGACTCGCCCCACCTAATACTGAGCCCACTAAAAGGGCCCCGAGCATAGTCTGCTCGAGGCCCAAACTCGTGTCGCCTTACCGCGCGACGCATATGTTACTTGCGCTTGCCGCCGCCGTCACCGGGGCGACGGGAGCTGCCGCCGCGCTTGCCGCCACGGCTGTTGCCATAGCTGCCACGGTTATCGCGACCGCCGGCACGGCCACCGCGGGAGCCGGCCTGGTTGCTGCCACGTCCGCCACGGTGGCCGCCGCGGCGCTCTTCGCGGGTATCGTCGTAGTTGCGCCAGTCATCGCGACGATCGCGGCTGGCACGCGGGTCGCGACGATCGCGCGACTCGCCAGAACGGACGGCGCCACTGCGGCCGCCATTTCCGCGAGCATCCTCGCGACGCTCACCGCCGCGGCCACCGCGCTCTTCAAAGCGCTTGCCGCCACGGGACTCACCGCCGCGGCCGCCGCGCTCGTCATCGCGACCGGAACGACGACGGTCGCCCGCGCCGCGCTTGCCGCCGCGCGAGCCACGGCCCTCGTCCTCGCGCTCAACACGGCGACGACCGCCGCGATCCTCGTCCTCGCGGCGACGGCGGTGCGCCTCGCCCTGGAACTGCTTGGCACGGCGCTCGGCACGGTTGCCGCGCGGGGCCGGCTCGACGGCACCAGCACCGCCGCGCTCCTCGGCAGCCACCTCGCGGGCCACGCTCTCCACGGCCTCGTCCACGCGAGCCTGAACGCCCTCGCGCACGCGGGTCTTGCCGCCGCGCTTGGGACGGCTCGGGCGCTCGCTGTCGCCGCGACGCTCATCGCGACCACGGTTGGAACGACCGGCCACATCGCCGTAATCGTCGCCGTTGCGTTTGCCGTCGCGACGCGCCTGCTCAAGCTTCTTCTTGCTCTTGGACTTACCGCGCTTGGTCTTCTTCACCTTAAAGGCCGCAGGGTCGCGCTCGGGATCAACCGCGGGCGGATTGGGGCCCACGTGCAAGTCGCCGGCCTCGTAGATGTCGGCAGTCTTGTCCATGAGCTTCTCGATCTCGTAGAACTCATCCACGTCCTGCTCGGTCACAAACGTGATGGCCCAGCCCAGCTCGCCGGCGCGGCCCGTACGGCCAATACGGTGGATGTAGTCGGTCGGCTCGGCCGGCACGTCAAAGTTCACGACGTAGCGCACGTCGCTGATGTCGATGCCGCGGGCGAGCACGTCGGTTGCCACCAGCACGTCGACGGTGCCGTCGCGGAAGGCCAAAAGCGCGCGCTCGCGCTGGGCCTGGCTGCGGTTGCCATGAATCGCGGCGGCCTTGATGCCCTTGCGCTCCAGACGACGGCAGCAGCTGTCGGCACGGTGCTTGGTGCGCATAAAGACGATGGTGCGCTCCGGGCCTTCCTTTTTGAGGAACTCGGGCAGCAGGTTGTTCTTGGCCTCGATGGACACCGGGAACACAAACTGGTCGACGGTGTCGGCGGTCGACGTGGCGGGCGCGATCTCCACGCGGGCCGGGTCGCTCACTAGGTCGGTAATCTCGCCCACGGCCTCCTCGTCGAGGGTCGCCGAGAACAGCAGCGTCTGGCGCTCGGCCGGCGTCTCGCGCACAATACGGCGAACGGCGGGCAAAAAGCCCATGTCGAGCATGCGGTCGGCTTCGTCGAGCACCAGCACCTTGACCTCGTCCAGGTGGCAAGCGCCCTGCTCGATCAGATCGACCAGACGGCCCGGCGTTGCGACCAGGATGTCGCAGCCGTACTTGAGGGCAGCGGTCTGCGGCTTGTAGCTCACGCCGCCCACGACGGTCACGGCAACATGGCCGGTGACGTCGGCGATCTTGCTCGCGACCTCGTCGATTTGCTGGGCGAGCTCGCGCGTAGGGGTGATGACGAGCATCACGGGGCCGCGGCCGTTTCCCTCGGGCTTTTTAGCACCGCGACGACGGTTACGGCCGCCGCGCTCGCGCACAGGTTTGGGAGGAGCGATGTGCTCCAGATTGTTCATGGTCGGCAGCAAAAAGGCGGCCGTCTTGCCGGTGCCGGTCTGAGCGGCGGCAAGCAGGTCGCGGCCCTCGAGCACCACGGGGATCGAGCCGGCCTGCACGGGCGTCGGCGCCGTGTAACCCAGGTTCTCGATGGCACGAAGTATCTCGTCCGAAAGACCCAGCTCGTCAAAGGCGGGCAGGTTCTCGGTAGCAGACTCGACGGTCTCGGCGGCGCTGGCCTCGTCGGCCGCATCGAAGGCAGCCTGGGCCATGGCCTCGCGGGTCTCGTCCAGGATCTCGGCGTCGGTGACGTCGGATACAGAATTACGCATATGTTGTTGTTCCTTATCTGCACGCGCAAGGGGCACGGCATGCGGCCGCGCGGGCGTGCTTGGTAGTGCGCTAGTACATACAAAAACGGGTGCGCACAGAGAGGACGTTGCTCAGCACGCTGGCGATCGCTTTGGCAGCCATATCACGCGCCGTCCAGACGCAGCAGCTCTAAGCGATGGAGCAGATTCGCCGCCGGTTAGTATACCTGCACTCCGTATGCCCCCACGTAAACCACAGATGACGAGGCGGACGGGGTGGGTCTGGGCCAATTGTCTCAATCTGTAACAGTTACGAGGCAAAACCAGGTCTACACGTTACGAATCGAGACAAACCAAAGCCTCGTAAAACAACATCTCGATCTGTAACAGATAGAGGTCATTTTCCCTTCCAGATGTTACAGATCGAGATGTTAAGCAACCGCTGAATTGTTTGTCTCAATCTGTAACAGCAACTCGGCAAAAACGGAACTAGATGTTACAGATTGAGACGAAGGGCGAGGATGGTGCGCTAACTTGGCAGTCGACCCCCGTATCGGAATGTCATACATTTCAACTTTTTCCATACACCCCCAGGGGGTATGGGTGTATAGTATCGAGAGGTTAACAATTCCAACACCGAACCACAGAAAGGAGAGGCCATGGCTCAAGATAAGTTCGACGTAGGCGGCATGACATGCGCCGCCTGCCAGGCGCACGTGGACCGTGCCGTGAGCAAGCTCGACGGCGTCCAAAGCGTCGCGGTCAACCTACTCGCCGGTTCCATGATGGTCGACTACGACCCCGCGCAGGTCTCCCCCGACGATATCTGCACCGCCGTCGACCGCGCGGGCTACTCGGCCTCACCCGTCAGCACGACGGGCACCGGTGCCGCCGGCTCAAACGGCAGCGCGCAAGCCAGGTCCGGCGCCGCCCATATGGAGTCGCCCACCAAAAAGCTGGAGGCCGCCGCCTCTGCCATACGCACCCGCCTCATCGTCTCGATCGTCTTCCTCATCCCACTGTTCTACATAGGCATGGGACACATGCTCGGCTGGCCGCTGCCCGGCATTTTCACCGACCATATCCACAGCATGACGCTCGCCCTCACCGAGCTTGTCCTGCTCATCCCCATCGTCTACGTCAACGACGCATACTTTACCAACGGGTTTAAATCGCTCGCGCACGGCGCACCCACCATGGACGCCCTTATTGCCGTGGGCGCCACCGCTTCCATTGCCTGGTCGCTCTATGCCATGTTCATCATGGCCGACCAGCTGGCCACGGGGCAGGTGCACGAGGCCATGATGACAGGCATGGACAATCTGTATTTTGAGAGCGCGGGCACGATCCTGTCGCTCGTCACCGTGGGCAAATACCTCGAGACGCGCAGTAAGTCCAAAACCGGCGGCGCCATCGAGGCGCTCATCGATCTGGCGCCTAAAACCGCGACCGTCGTTGCCGACGACGGCAGCGAAACCACCGTCGACGTCGATAACATCCTTCCCGGCCAGGTCCTGCGCGTGCACCCCGGCGAGTCAATCCCCGTCGACGGCGTGGTGCTCGAGGGTAGCTCGGCCGTGGACGAGAGTGCGCTCACCGGCGAGTCAATCCCCGTGGAAAAGACCGCCGGCGACACCGTCAACGCCGCCACCGTCAACCGCACCGGCTCGTTTACCTTCCGTGCCACGCGGGTTGGTGCCGAGACATCACTCGCCAAGATCATCCAGCTCGTCGAGGACGCCAACGCCACCAAGGCGCCCATCGCCCGCATGGCCGACAAGGTCGCCGGCGTGTTCGTGCCCGTGGTGTTCGTGATCTCGGCCGTGACCTTTGCGGTGTGGATGGCACTGACCGGCAGCATAAACGAGGCACTTACCTCCGCCGTGGCCGTGCTGGTGATCAGTTGTCCCTGCGCGCTCGGCCTAGCCACGCCCGTCGCCATTATGGTGGGCACCGGCAAGGGCGCCGAGATGGGCATTCTGTTTAAGAGCGCCGAGGCGCTGGAGAACCTGCGCGGCGTGGGTACCGTGGTGCTCGATAAGACGGGTACGGTCACCCGCGGCAAACCTGCCGTGACCGATATCGTGGTAGCCACGCGCGCCGATGGCTCGCCCGCCATGAGTGAAAAGGCGTTACTGAAGCTCGCTGCCGCGCTGGAGCGCTCGAGCGAGCATCCGCTGGCCGAGGCGATTATGACCGAGTGCGAGGCGCGCGGAATCGTGGCGCGCATGGTCGAGGACTTTGCCGCCGTGCCTGGACGAGGCGTTACGGCGCGCGAGGGGCAGAATATCATCGCTGCCGGTAACGTTCGCCTGATGAGCGAGCTGGGCGCGGAGGTGCCCTCAGGACTTGCGGAGCGATTTGCCGCCGAGGGCAAGACACCGTTGTTCTTTGCCAAGAACGGCGAGCTTGTCGGCACCATTGCCGTGGCTGACGAGGTCAAGGAGACGAGCGCTGAGGCCATCGCCGCGCTGCGTTCGCTCGGCGTCGACGTGCACATGCTCACCGGCGACAACCGTGTGACGGCCGAAGCAATCGCCCGCCGCGTAGGACTGAGCAGCAAGCAGGTCATTGCCGACGTGCTTCCCGCCGACAAGGAACGCCACGTGCGCGAACTGCAGGATGCGGGCGGCAAGGTCGCCATGGTGGGCGACGGCATCAACGACTCCCCTGCCCTGGCGCGCGCCGACGTGGGCCTTGCTATCGGCACCGGCGCCGACATCGCCAAGGAAGGGGCAGATGTGGTACTCATGCGCAGCGATCTCATGGACGTCGCCCGCGCTATCGAGCTTTCGCGCGCCACGATTCGCAACATCAAGCAAGACCTGTTCTGGGCGCTGTTCTACAACGGCATCGGCATTCCGCTCGCTGCGGGCGTGTTCTTCCCCCTCACCGGCTGGCAGCTCTCGCCGATGTTTGGCGCCGCAGCCATGAGCCTGTCGAGCGTGTGCGTCGTGTCCAATGCTCTGCGCCTGAAATCCTTTAAGCCTAAAGTGGCAAAATAGGCTCACCATTAAATCCACTTAGAACGGGTTTTCCAGGTGCCCGAGATTGACCTGAAAGAGGAGCGACGCGTACTTTGGTACGCGAGCGACGGCTTGAAGGTCAAGGTCGGGTGCCTGGGAAAGCCGACATAACAGAGAGGAATACCCATGCGTTACACAATTAAGACTTCCGGCCTTATGTGTGGCCACTGCGACGCTACTGTCGAGACGGCACTGCTCAACGTTGCCGGCGTGACCGACGCCGATGCCGATCACGAGACTCAGACGGTACAGGTGGAGTGCGCCGACACCGTGGCCGCCGAGCAGCTCGCTGCCGCCGTCGAGAGCGCCGGCGAGAAGTTCCACGCCCTGTCCGTGACCGCAGCCTAGCTGCTACCAGAAGCATTCGACCCCATCGACCAGAAACGAGGACCCGCCATGATGGCAGACCACAAATCGGTGAACCGTATGCTCAAGACGGCGCGCGGCCAGATCGACGGCATCCTGCGGATGGTCGAGGAGGACCGCTACTGCGTCGATATTTCCACGCAGCTCATGGCCACACAGGCACTCCTCGCGCGCATTAACGCCGACGTGCTCAAGGCGCATATCGAGGGCTGCGTGACTTCGGCAATCGAATCGGGCGACGAAGACCTCAAAGCCGCGAAGCTCGCCGAGATCGAACGCGTCGTCGACAAGCTCTCTAAGTAATCGGCGCATTGAGGACAAACCACTTTGCACCGTCTTGATGTTCCGAGGACAGGTATGTTTGCACCACATTGGTGCAGATTAACCTGTCCCCCTTGCTCTAAATCGGGTATAAAGGCGTGCGGCATATCGAATGAAAGGCAATTTGCATGAATGACTTTATGAAGGGCCGCAATGGCGCTGACGAGCTCACCATTGTGATGGGTTTTGCGGGCATCGTCATCGCGATGATCGGATCGATGGCCCGCGTCCAGTGGCTCAGTTGGATCGCCATCGCCGTCATCGTGATCGGCGTGCTGCGCGGCCTGTCCAAAAACATCGACGCACGTCGCAAGGAGAACGAGGCCTTTGTCGCCGGCTCGGCTAAGGTCCCCGGCTTGGGCAAGTTTGTCGCCAGCTTGGGTGGCGGCGCTGCAGCGGCCAGCACCTCACGCGCGGCCGGCACCAGTAAGGAAGACTTTGAGCGTGCCAAGCGCACGGCCAAGAAGATGTGGAAAGGTCGCAAGACCACGGCATACCTCAAGTGCCCCAACTGCGGCCAGATGCTCTCCGTTCCCAAGGGCAAAGGCAAAATCCGCGTCACCTGCCCCAAGTGCCACGCCAAGATGGAGACGCGCTCGTAGCCGCCATACCGCAGGACAAAATAAAAGCCGAGGCCTCGCACTGGGACCTCGGCTTATTTGAATGCGACAAAGGGCCCGCCCCCGTCACACCTACGCCACGCCGTCGCGGGCAAGCTCCTCGGCAAGCGCCTCGGCTGGCATGGCCATAATCGTGTCGAGCTCGGCGTCCACCTCGGGAATACGCTTCACCTTGAGTTTGCGCACCAGATCGCCACGACACATCACGTGCATCGGCTCGCGCAGAGCGCACAGGTCATCGAGCGGGTTCTCGCGCGTCACCAGGATATCGGCAGCCTTGCCGCACTCGATCGCACCGGTCTCGCCGCCCAGCCCCAGCAGCTCAGCATTGACCTGCGTAGCCGTATGCAGCGCAAACGCATTGCTCACGCCCACGTACTTGGCAAAATAGGCCACCTCGCGCCACATGTCGTACTGGGTCACGAACGGGCAGCTCGAATCCGTACCCAAACCTACCTTGATACCGGCTTCCAGCGCCGCTCGAGCGCTCTCGATAATGCCCGAGCACACGATATCGCCGTTCTTCTTTTGCGTGTCAGTCGAATGAGTCTTTTCCGGATCGAGCAGCACAAACGGCAGTGCGGGGCTGATCGTGCAGGTCACACTCGGCGCACGCCCCTCGAGCTGAGTTCCCGCGGCGCCGCGGTACAGCTCCAGGATCTCGGGCGTCAACGGAGCGCCGTGCTCGATCGTATCGACGCCGGCCTCGAGCGCGGCGCGTACGCCCTCGGTGCTCTCGACATGAGCCATAACCGGAAGGCCCATATCGTGTGCTGCCTTGCACGCCGCTGCGGCAACCTCCACCGGCATACGCAGCACGCCCGGCTCGCCCACCTCGGTCGCATCGAACACGCCGCCCGTTACGAACAGTTTAATGACATTGGCACCGCGCGCATACAGGTCGTGCACCTGTTCGGCCGCCTCGGAGGGACTGTTGGCCACCTGCGCGAACAAGCCCGCGCCGTGGCCACCCGGCACCGTAACGCCCGTTCCCGGCGCCACCAAACGCGGACCCTGATACTTGCCGGCATCGATGGCATCACGCGCGGCCAGATCGGCAAACAGCGGGTCGCCCGCGCCGCGCACCGTGGTCACGCCGCTTGCCAGCTGCTGTTGGGCGCTGCCCTTAAGAATATGGCGCACGATAGCGCGCCCCACGGGATTATCGAGCTTCTTCATCAGCGCGCCCGCATCGCCCGCCGAGACCGGCTTGCCCGAGCCGCACAGATGCACATGCATATTGATGAGGCCCGGCATGAGATACGCCCCGGCCAGGTCGAGGACCTCGGCACCTGCAGGCGCCTGCGCAACAGCGCTCGGCCCCATCCACGTGATGACACCGCGCTCAACGGCCACGGCCATGTCGGGCTGCGGCTCCATATGCTCCGAACCATCCAGGACGGTCGCATTGATAAACAACGTGGAACGATCGGCAGACGCCATATCGAGCTCCTCCCTCACGATTAACTTGAACATTTGTCCATTATCACCTAATGCAGCAAACTAAAGTCGAACATATCGGTTAGCGGAGGGACGAGAGAGCTGTGAGGGCAAACGGAGACAGCAGGGCAATGCTCCGGCCGTTCCAGCAAAACGTCTTGATTTGTAACAGGTAGACCAGGTTTTAGCAGCCAGATGTTACAGATCGAGATCTTTCGGCACCGCGTCCAGCCTTTGTCTCAATCTGTAACAGTTGGGTCGAATTTTGGCCGTTAGATGTTACAGATCAAGATCTTTCGGCACCGCGGCCAACCTTTGTCTCAATCTGTAACAGTTGGGTCGAATTTTGGCCGTTAGATGTTACAGATCGAGATATTCTCCAGCCCTGTCGTCAAACATCTAAATCTGTAACATGTAGACAGGTTTTCGGCCTCTAAATGTTACAGATTTAGATCTTTTAGCGGCAGCCAACCTTCTGTCTCGATCTGTAACAGTTACGAGGCCAAACGGCCCCTTGTTGTTACAGATCGAGACAAACTCGACAGGAACAACCACATCCGCGTTAGTCGTATCCCTCAGCGCCCATACCACTGACGCTTCCATCCCTCAGCCAAATCGGCCCGCTGCGAAATACCCGCCAGCCTCATCTTTTCAGCCAGCTTCCCCGGGTTCTTGAGCTCATCAAACGTGAACCTCAGCACCTTGTGCCCGAGCATTGTCAGATGAGACTCCCGCTGACGCTCTGCTACGAACGGGTCGACCGACACCCGATCCCCACCATCCTGCAGGGTATACTTTCCTCTTCCGTCGAGCTCGCCAATCACGCACGTCCCGTCCTCGAGCCTCCAGAAATAATCGACCCGAAACACCTGGCTCGAATCGAGCGGATCGCGAAACTCCACCTGCAACTCTGGCACCGGAAAACCGTATGCAATAAAGAACGCACGGAACCGAGACTCGCCACCATTTTCGGACAGCCCGTCCGCATGCGACGCAATCACCTGAGCTCTGCGATACCCGCGTCTGCCCTCGCAATCGGCCTGGAGCCGTTCGCAGAGGTCGTCGCGCGATATGCCCTTCGCCCGCAGCGCAGCATCGGCAATCGCCAGACCATATGAAAACGGCGCACGCAGCAGACAATCCTCCACCGTGCGCCAAAACGGCGTCACTCGCACGCCGTCGACGCACTCAAGCGCACCCGCCGCCTGCGGACGCAGCAGCCTATATCCCGTACTCAACGCCACCGAACAACCCGTCTTGACCAAGTAACGCGGCCCGAGCAGATCATTCGGCACCTCCAGGCCCCATATCAGCGCGGCGTCATACCCCCAAAACGCCCAATCGGGATGAAACTCCGCAAGCCCCTTGATGGTCCACCGAGCCCGCTCCGGCGGCGTCAACGCATCCCATTCATGCTGAAAACAGAATAGGTGCGATTCGGGCTCCGCAATATCGTCTGTGCCCACATGGCGCCGCAGCCACATGAGCTCGGCATTATCGTGCGTCGCAAGCAGCACGCCTTGTTCAGCCGCCTCCGTGAGCCTGGCAAGCATCCTATTCCGCGCCAAGGTGCTACGTGCTGCATGTTTGTGTTTGAAAACGGTACCAGACACTTTCATCACCACCACGTCAGACAAATGGACCATCGTCACCGTTGCCTCCGCTGACAAATGTCTTGATCTGTAACAGGAAGACAGTCTTTGAGCCTCTAGTTGTTACAGACTTAGATTGTTCGGCACCGCGGCCAACCTTTGTCTCGATCTGTAACAGTTAGGTCGAATTTTGGCCTGTAGATGTTACAGGTTGAGACATTTCCCCAGCTAGGTGCCAAACGTCTCAATCTGTAACAGTTGGATCGAGTTTTGGCCTGCAGATGTTACAGATCGAGACATCCCCCCTGCCGGGTTCCAAACATCTCAATCTGTAACAGTTAGGCGTTCTCCAGACCCCTAAACGTTACAGATTTAGACAAACCAGCGGCGCCCAAACATTCGTCTCGATCTGTAACAGGTAGACCGATTTTTTGTCCCTAGACGTTACAGACCGAGACAAATAGACGGGCGGCGGCGGCAGATGCCCATCCCCTACTCCCATTCCTGTTTGTAGATGTTGAGTGACTTTACGTAGCGCCCCTGGGCGCCCATGATGTCGCGAACCAGCCGTAAGAAGAAGCTGATACACGAGGTATCGAAGCCATCTTCTAGGTCCTCAGGATGCACGGCGCCAGGCCCGTCGACCGCCGTATCGCTCAGGCGCGCAATGTCGTAGAGGTAAAGCTGCCCCGCCGTCAGCCAGACATCGTCGACGCACGCGAGGCGCACCGCAATCGCGCCATCGCGCCAGTGCTCCTTTTGCACGATATGCGGATCGTAGACGTCAAAGCGACGGTCGGTACGCGTGTCACGCAGCGCGACCATACCGGTCGCGGGATCCTTATCCAAAATGCCAAAGCGCGAGAAATAGTGCGTGCCGCGCACCTGCTCGAGCCGTCTGAGCGAGACAGGCGAAAGCGACGCCGGCGGCTCGTCAACATACAGCTCAAGCAGCGTCTTGCCATGGTAATAGGGACGCTCGAACAGCAGCCAATCGGTAAATGCCATGTTATAGGCCATGATTTCATTTTGCGAGGGCTCCTCGCAATAGCTGAGCCATGGATCGACTATCACTTCGAACTGTGTACGCGCCGCCTCCAAAAACTGAAACTTGCGCAGCATCCAAAACTGGGCCATGCCGGCAATATCGTCACCGACGGCCTCGGCCAGACGTCCCCGGTCCAAAACATGATCAGCCATGGCATCCTCCTCAAACTGATAAACCTCAATTTGAGCTTACGAGGAGGGCGGGTGGTCGCCGCCATCACGGGCGAAATGGGCATCGGGCTGCAAACCAGATGCTGACCAAGCGCTTGACGGGATACTTGCAGATTATACAAATTGCCACAAAATCGCGGGTAGAACTAGACGAATCACCCGCGCCGCTGTCCGCAAACAACTAAAGCCGCCACATAAACAGCAGAGCGCAACGAGCGCAAACGCCAACGGGTAGGCAGCCAAACGTCGGCAAACGAGCAAAACGCTCGCAAACCCGCAAGGAGTGTCCCCGGATGCCGGCACGTAAGGAACGTCCCCAGCTGCCGGCACATGGGGACGTTCCTTATATGCCGGCCGTTGGGGACAGCCCTTGCCGATTCGATTGTTGAGTAACTCCGTGATTGTCTTACAGCCCCAGCGCCTCGGCGACCTCGGCTGCGCAGGCGAGGGCATCGGCCATGGCACTCACCACGAGCGAGCTGCCGTTGCGGGCATCGCCGGCCACATACACCGGCGCGGCATCCGCGGCAACGCCATCCACGCGAGCCGCAAGATGCGAGTCCTCGGAGGCCATCACAGGCAACGGACAGCCCGCCGTGGCAATAGGCACGTCAACAGCGTCGAACACGCCGTGCTCCGGACCCGTAAAGCCACAGGCGATCAGCACCAGCTGGGCCGGCACCTCGTGCTCGGAGCCCGCAATGCGTTCGGGCTTGCCGGCCGACCAGTCCAGATCGACCACGCGCAGGCCCGCGGCAGCGCCCTTCTTGTCCAGCAATACCTCGAGCGTATCCACGCCCCAAGCACGCATCTCGCCGCCCATGGCAGCGATAGCCTCCTGCTGACCGTAGTCGGTCTTCTTAACGTTGGGCCACTGCGGCCAGGGGTTGCTCGCCGCACGCTTATCGGGTGCGGCCGGCAAGAACTCAAACTGACGCACACTGCGTGCACCCTGGCGCACCGCGGTACCCACGCAGTCGTTGCCGGTATCGCCGCCGCCAATGACTACAACGTCCAGGCCGCGCGCGTTCACCGCGGGCTCGTCGCCGTCGAGCACCGACACGGTCGAAGCCGTCAGGTAGTCCACGGCATACACCACGCCCGGGGCATCCACATTCGTAGCCAAAAGACCGCGGGGCGTACGAGCGCCGGCAGCCACCACAACGGCGTCAAAACCATTGAGCTTGGCCGCCACCGCAGGGTTCGTAACGTCAGTACCCAGCTCAAAGACAATGCCCAGCTCGCGCATGAGCGCCACGCGGCGCTCGACCACGGACTTCTCGAGCTTCATGTTGGGAATGCCGTACATGAGCAGACCGCCTGGGCGGTCGTCGCGCTCAAACACCGTCACGCGGGCACCGCGACGCGCAAGTTCCCATGCAGCCACCAGGCCAGCCGGGCCGGAACCAACCACGGCGACCGAGGGCGCGTCCTCCCCTGCCGGCTCAAAGCGACGCGGGCCGCCGTTTGCCCATTCGTGGTCGCTGATCGCGCGCTCGTTATCGTGAATCGTTGTGGGCTGGCCGTCGACCGAACCCAGGTTGCACGCAGCCTCGCACAGTGCCGGGCATACGCGGCTCGTAAACTCGGGCATGGGCGAGGTGAGCGACAGGCGCTCGGCCGCATCGTCCCAGCGACCGCGATACACCAGCTCGTTCCACTCGGGAATCAGGTTGTGCAGCGGACAGCCACTCGGACGCGCCTTGCCAAAGCTCGCACCCATCTGGCAAAACGCCACGCCGCACATCATGCAGCGGCTCGCCTGGGCGCGGCGCGTATCGTCGTCGAGCTCCACATACAGCGGATCGAAATCGCGGCTGCGCTCCTCCACGGGGCGCAGCTCGTGGGTCACGCGATCGATATCAAGAAAAGCACCGGGCTTACCCATGGCACTTACGCCTCCTTCTTGGTCGAAGCAACAGGGCTGGCAGCCACGGGCGCACCGCCCGCGACATCAAAGCGAGCGACATCCGCGGCGCTCGCGCGGCCGGTCACGATGTCAAACGCCAACTCCTCGGCCTGCGCGTGCGTCTTGCCCACGGCCTCGGCCGCAGCGACAATCGCCAGCACGCGCTCGTACTCGGTCGGAATGACCTTCACAAAGTGCTTACTCATCGTCTCGAAGCTGTAGAGCAGCTTAATGCCGCGCGGGCTCTGTGTCGCGTCCACGTGCTCCTGGATGAGCGCGCGAATCTGCGCCAGCTCGCCAGCCGTCGGGGCCTTGAGTTCCACGCTCTCGTGGTTCACACGGGCCTCGAGCGTGCCGTACTGGTCAAAGACATAGGCCACGCCACCCGTCATACCGGCGGCGAAGTTCTGCCCGACCTCGCCCAAGATGAGCGCCAGGCCGCCCGTCATGTACTCGCAGCCATGGTTGCCGCAGCCCTCGACCACCACGGTGGCACCGGAGTTACGCACGGCAAAGCGCTGGCCTGCCAGGCCGTTAATAAAGCCGCGGCCGCTCGTGGCACCAAAGAACGCCACGTTGCCCACGATGATGTTCTCGTCGAACTTGTAGGTCGCATGCGGGTTGGGGCGCACCGACACCTCGCCGCCCGAAAGGCCCTTGCCAAAGTAGTCGTTGGCGTCACCGCACACGTTGAGCGTAATGCCGCGCGGCAGAAAGGCGCCAAAGCTCTGACCGGCCGAACCATCGCAATCGATGGTGATGGAGCCGGCGGGCAGGCCCTCGGGATGCGCCTTGGTCACTGCATTGCCCAGGATGGTGCCCACGCAACGGTTGACGTTGGCGATATCGGCGCGGAACCGAATCGGGCGCAGGTGCGCACGGGCATCGGCCGTATAGGGCACGAACAACGTGGAGTCGAGCGTCTTGTCGAGCTCGCTGTCCGAAGCCATCTGCGGCAGGAAGTGGCGACCGTCGGCGCCCGGGATATGGGCACCGAACTCGCAGGTCGCGCTCGCCAGCACGGGCGACAGATCAAGCAGGTTGGCCTTGCGGTTGCCCGGTACCTCGATCTGGCGCAGGCACTCGGGATGGCCGACCATCTCGTCGACGGTGCGGAAGCCCAGGCTCGCCATGACCTCACGCAGCTGCTCGGCAACAAAGAGCATAAAGTGCTCAACGTGCTCGGGCTTGCCGCGGAAGCCGCGACGCAGGCGACAGTTTTGCGTGGCGATGCCGGCCGGGCAGGTATCCTGCTGGCAGTCGCGCTGCATGAGACAGCCCATGGAGATGAGCGGCATGGTCGCAAAGCCAAACTCCTCGGCGCCCAGCAGGCAGGCGACGGCAACATCGGTGCCGTCCATGAGCTTGCCGTCGGCCTCGAGCACCACGCGGGAGCGCAGGCCGTTTTGCAGCAACGTCTGCTGAGCCTCGGCAAGGCCGAGCTCCAGCGGCAGGCCGGCGTGCCAAATGGAATCGCGCGCCGCGGCACCCGAGCCGCCATTGTGGCCGCTGATCAAGATCTTGTCGGCGGCACCCTTGGCCACACCGGTGGCGATGGTGCCGACGCCGGCCTCGCTGACCAGCTTGACCGACACGCGCGCACCGGGGTTGGCGTTCTTAAGATCAAAGATCAGCTCTGCCAGGTCCTCGATGGAGTAGATGTCGTGGTGCGGCGGAGGCGAGATCAGGCCGATGCCGGGCGTGGACTGACGGACCTCGGCGATCCAGGGGTAGACCTTCTTGCCGGGCAGGTGGCCACCCTCGCCGGGCTTGGCGCCCTGGGCCATCTTGATCTGAATCTCGAAGGCGCTGCACAGGTAGCGGCTCGTTACGCCAAAGCGCGCACTTGCCACCTGCTTGATGGCGGAGTTCTTGGAGTCACCGTTAGCCAGCGGGGTCTCGCGACGCGGATCCTCGCCGCCCTCGCCCGAGTTAGAGCGTCCGTGCAGGCGGTTCATGGCGATGGCCATGCACTCGTGCGCCTCTTTGCTGATAGAACCGTACGACATGGCACCGGTGTTAAAGCGGCGGACGATGTTGCGCGCGGGCTCCACCTCGTCGAGCGAAACCGGCGTGCGGCCGTTGGCATTAAAGTCGAGCAAGTCACGCAGGCGCACGGCACGGCCGGTGCGGTGCAGGCGGGCGCTGTACTCCTTAAAGGTGTCGTAGCTGTCCTCACGACAGGCGGTCTGCAGTAAGTAGACAGTCTGCGGATCGATGAGGTGATCCTCGCCGCCGAGCGGGCGCCACTTGGTCAGACCCAGCGTGGGCAGCTGATCGGGAGCCGGGGTCTTAAGGATAGCGAGCGCGGCGTCGTAGCGCTCGTTTTGCTCGCGCTCAACGTCCTCGACACCCATACCGCCCACACGGCTCACCGTGCCGGCAAAGTACGCGTTGACGAACTCCGGCGTAAAGCCCACGGCCTCGAAGATCTGCGCCGAATGGTAGCTCTGCACCGTGGAGATGCCCATCTTGGACATGATGGAAACGATGCCGGCGGTCGCAGCCTTATTGTAGTTGGCGATGCCCTGCTCGGCTGTCACGTCCAGATCGCCGTGCGCCGCCAAGTCGCGAATGCACGCATGCGCGTTGTACGGATAGATGCCGCTCGCGGAGTAGCCCACCAGCGCCGCAAAGTCGTGCGGAGACACGGCGTCGCCACACTCCACCACAATGTCGGCAAAGGTACGCACGCCGGCGCGGATCAGGTGGTTGTGCACGCAACCCACGGCGAGCAGTGACGGCACGGGTACCTCGTCCGCTCCGGCGCGATCGCTCAACACCACGATGTTCACGCCGTCGCGGACCGCAGCCTCAACGTCCTCTGCAAGCTGCTTGAGCGCAGCCTGCAGCGCGCCCTCGCCGGCATCGCGGCGGTAAACGGCACGGAAACGGCGGGTCTTAAAGCCAACACGGTCAATCGCGCAAATGCGGTCGAACTCCTCCTCGCTCAGCAGTGGGCGCTCCAGACGCACGAGTTGGCAGGCCGTACGAGAATCCTCGAGCAGGTTGCCGTGGTTGCCCAGGTAGAGCGTGGTCGAGGTGACCATATGCTCGCGCAGGGCGTCGATCGGCGGGTTCGTGACCTGGGCGAACAGTTGATAGAAGTAGTCAAAGAACGAGCGTGTCTTCTTGGACAGGCAGGCCAGCGGCGCATCGATACCCATCGAGGCGAGCGGGGCCTTGCCCTGCTGGGCCATGGGGCGCACGACCTCGTCAACATCATCCCAGTGGTAGCCGAGCTTGGCCATACGCACGGCGGCAGGCACCTCGGCATCCTCGGCAGGCGTTGCCGCGGCGGGCTTGTCGAGCGCGTCAACGGTCAGCGTCTCCTCGGCAATCCAATCGCGGTAGGGCTTTTCCTTGGCATAGCGGGCGCGCAGCTCGTCATTGTAGATCACACGGCCGCGGGCAAAATCGACCTCGAGCATCTGGCCCGGTCCCAAACAACCGCTTGTCAGGATATTCTCGGGACGCACCTCGATGGTGCCCACCTCGCTTGCCAGCATAAAGCGGCCGTCGCGCGTCACGTAGTAGCGAGCCGGGCGCAGGCCGTTGCGGTCGAGGGCGGCACCCAGCGTACGGCCGTCGGTAAAGGCGATGGCCGCCGGGCCGTCCCAGGGCTCCATGAGCATGGACTGGTAGGCATCGTAGGCGCGACGCTCCTCGCTCAGGTTGTCGTTGTGGTCCCACGGCTCGGGCAGCAACATGGACGCGGCACGCGTGAGCGGACGGCCGTTCATGACCAAAAACTCGAGCACATTATCCAGAATCGCGGAGTCGGAACCCTCGCGGTTGATGATGGGCATCACACGCTCAAGATCATGCTGCAGCACGGGGCTGTACAGGTTAGGTTCGCGGGCGCGAATCCAGTTGACGTTGCCCTTGAGGGTGTTGATCTCGCCGTTGTGGATAATAAAGCGGTTGGGATGTGCGCGCTCCCAGCTAGGCGTGGTGTTGGTGGAGTAGCGCGAGTGGACGAGCGCCACGGCCGTCTTAACGGCGGCGTCGTTGAGATCGATAAAGAAGCGGCGCATCTGCGTGGCGACCAGCATGCCCTTGTACACGATGGTGCGCGAGCTCATGGAGCACACATAGAAGATCTTGTCGCGCAGGGCAAACTCGGCGTCGGCCTTCTTTTCGATGGTGCGGCGGCACACGTACAGGCGACGCTCAAAGGCATCGCCGGCGGGCGTGTCGTCCGGACGGCCCAGGAAGGCCTGCAGGATGGTGGGCATGCAGGCGCGGGCCGTCTCGCCCAGATCGTGAGGGTCGACCGGCACCTCGCGCCAAAAGAGCAGCGGCACGCCGGTCTCGGCACAGCCTTCCTCAAACACGCGGCGGGCATCCTCTACGCCCTTGTCGTCTTGCGGGAAGAACAGCATGGCCACGCCATAGTCGCCCTCTGCCGGCAGAATCTGGCCGCACTTTTGAGCCTCTTTGCGGAAAAAGTGATGCGGAACCTGGAACAGGATGCCGGCGCCGTCGCCGGTATTCTTCTCGAGTCCCGTGCCACCGCGGTGCTCCAAGTTGACCAGAATGGACAGCGCATCGTCCAGAATCTGGTGGTGGCGCTCACCGTTGATATCGGCAAGAGCGCCGATGCCACATGCATCGTGGTCGAATTCGGGGCGATAAAGGCCCTGCTGCTGAGCGGAATCTGCCTGCATCGCGATCCTCCCCTAGATATTTAGACAGTCAGTTGAATAGGCATACTAGAAGCATCGCCGGCCCATTGTGTTTCCCGCCCGTTTCGAAACAATTGCGTAACGCACGCCCTACGAGTGGACACCGCCGACCTCAAGGGCAACAAGGGCCCCAGGTTCGGCCTGTAAGCTCACCGCTTCAAACATCTCAATCTGTAACAGGAAGACCCAATTTCGACGACTAACTGTTACAGATTTAGATGTTTTTGAGAGACGATTCCGAATGTCTCAGTCTGTAACACGAAGGGCCGGTTTTGGCGGTCAGCTGTTACGGATCAAGATTTTCCATAGGACCATTTCTTCCTGTCTCGATCTGTAACACCTAGGCCCAATTTCCATCCCTAGTTGTTACAGATCAAGACATTTCGGCAACCCCCTTTTACCATCCTATTCAAATACAACAATTTTGTTAGTCATGGTCAAATTTTGAGCCTAAAACGGGTATCCTTTGCGGCGTCAAACAAACGGCACGCAGGAGTGCACCATGATCGACCAACTCAAACATCACTTTGGCTCCCCGCGCACCGGCGGCCACGGCGGACTCGACATCGCACGGCATATCGGCCCCGGGCTGCTCGTGACCGTCGGCTTTATCGACCCGGGCAATTGGGCCTCCAATATGGCCGCCGGCTCGCAGTTTGGCTACGCGCTGCTGTGGATCGTCACGCTGTCCACGATCATGCTCATCATGCTGCAACACAACGCGGCTCACTTGGGCATCGCCACGGGCATGTGTCTTGCCGAGGCCACGACGCGCCACCTGCCCCGCCTCGTCGGGCGTGCGATACTCGGCAGTGCGTATCTAGCCACGGTCGCCACCGCCATGGCCGAAGTCCTGGGCGGTGCGATCGCACTTCAAATGCTCTTTGGCCTGCCCGTACGTGCCGGCTGCATCATCGTGGCGGCGGCATCGATTGCCATGCTCATGACAAGCTCCTACAAACGCGCCGAACGCTGGATTATCGCCTTCGTGGGCGTGGTGGGACTTTCGTTTTTAGCCGAGCTTCTGCTGGTCAAGGTCGACTGGCCGCAAGCCGCCACAAGCTGGATCACACCCAGTATGCCCACCGGCTCAGTCGCGATTATCGTAAGTGTCCTAGGCGCGGTCGTTATGCCCCACAACCTCTTCCTGCATTCCGAGGTCATCCAATCCATGCACTTTGAAGGCCAAGGCGAGCAGGTTATCGAAGAACGCCTGCACTACGAGCTCTTCGACACGCTCTTTTCGATGGGTGTGGGCTGGGCAATCAACTCGGCCATGGTCATCCTGGCCGCAACGACCTTCTTTGCGCACGGCATTGTCGTAGACGATCTCGCCGTCGCAGCGGCCACGCTCTCCCCCATTCTGGGCCCGGCAAGCTCGACCATCTTTGCGGTGGCACTGCTGTTTGCGGGCATATCGAGTAGCGTGACGGCGGGCATGGCGGCGGGCACCATCACCGCGGGCATATTCGACGAGGAATACGACATCCACGACCGACATTCCTCGATCGGAGTGGCGGCCTGTTTCGTCGGCGCAGTGGCGGCGTGCCTGATCGTCCCGAATCCTTTTGAGGGTCTCATTTGGAGTCAGGCACTGTTGTCGCTTCAGCTGCCGATTACGGTCTTTGTGCTCATACGACTCACCAGCTCGCCCCGCGTCATGGGCAAATACGCCAACTCGCGCCCGCTCAACGCGTTGCTCGTAGGGATCGGTGTCATCGTGACGATTCTCGACATCGTGCTGCTAACGGGGATGTAATGGGATGGCGTGACTGTCCAGATATAACGTCTCAATCTGTAACACGTGAGGCCGTTTTGAGCCCTTAGATGTTACAGATTGAGATTTTCTGAGAGATAGTTTCAGTTTGTCTCGATCTGTAACAAGTGGACCCAATTTCCGCGCCCAGATGTTACAGATCGAGATATTTCTTCAGCCCCAACCTTTTGTCTCGATCTGTAACAAGTAGAGGGGGTTTACGTGCCTAAATGTTATAGATTGAGATTTTGAGAATGATGGTTTTGGTTTGTCTCGTTCTGTAACAGGAAGACCCGTTTTGAGCCGTTAGATGTTGCAGGTTAAGACAAAAGGTCGGCCGGACTCACAACAGACAGGATCGGCTAATAGCAGCCGTGATCCCTTGGGGACGGAGGAAAAGAGCCCCGGCCGGGATATCCGACCGGGGCCCTTGGACAGAGCTATATGTTGCTGCAAGTCGTGTGTCTACGAGCTACTCCTCGACGAGCTCAAACTGATCGGGACCGACGCCACACACCGGGCACACGTAATCCTCGGGCAGCTCGGGCGTGTCGACCTCTACCTCGTAACCGCAAACGGTGCACACGAACTTATACGTCTTCTTTTCCTCGGCCATGATGTTCTCCTCTCGAACGTGGCTGCTGGTGTACTTTGCTTATTAGTATACATTCTTAATAATATAATGCAAGCGGTTTTACCGCATTTCTACCCTTGGTACGAAGACGCCTTGGGCGGCGTCTTGCCCTTCAGGACCTTATGGTAGTAATCGTAGGTGAGCGGCGTCTCGTCGCTCAGGCGCTCGGCATCCTCGACCTCACCGATAAACAGTAGATGCGTGCCCACATCCACTGTGTCGATCAAACGGCAGCTAAACAAGGCCGCCGCATGCTCGGGAACATAGGGCATGCCCAGTGCGGTCTCGCGCGTCTCGTACTTGGCAAATTTGTTATAGTTGCTGCTGGTACGGAATCCAAAGTTACCAATGTAGGGCATATCGGCCGTCTGATCGATCACGGTCAGCGCAAAGGCCTTGGCAGACGAGATAACGCCAGACGTGACATTTTCCTTGTTCACGGCAACCGAAATGCGCGGCGGCGTGGACGTCACCTGCACCGCGGTGTTGATAATGCAGCCGGCGCGCGACCCATCTGCCGCGGCACTCACCACATACAGCCCGCACGGCATCGTAAAGAACGCAGTTTTATCCAAAACGATCACTCCCCTAACTCGGAATTGAGCCTTGCAGACGTATATACCCACAATGAGACATATGTGTCAGAACGGTAAGAAAAATGAGCCACACACAGTTGCGGTGAAAAAGTCCCTGTTTAAGCCTGGATACCCAACAAACAGGAACTATTCCACCGCAACTTGCGAGGAGCAGACCGGGAGTACGACAACAGTGATGGATGAACATCCCCGCCCGCCCGGATATCAACCCTTAGCGATTACGCTCCTTAAGCGCGCGATCGATTTCGCGCTGAACGTCACGTTTGGCCATGTCCTCGCGTTTGTCGTAGAGCTTTTTGCCACGGCCCAGGCCCAACAGCAGCTTAACGCGACCATCGGTATTAAAGTAGAGCTCGAGCGGCACCAGTGCATAGCCGCGGTTGCGTAGTTTGCCGTCAAGAAAATCAATCTCCTTGCGATGCAGCAGCAGACGGCGCCGGCGATCGGGATCACGGTTCCACACGCCACCGTGACTATAGGGATGGATGTGCAAACCCACCAGCCAGCACTCGCCGCCGCGAATCAGCGCAAAAGTATCGGTAATCTGACAGGCGCGCTCGCGAATCGACTTGACCTCGGTACCGCTCAGCTCAATGCCGCATTCGAATGTCTCGTCGATAAAGTATTCGTGATGCGCCGAACGATTCTTGGAGATGAGCTTGCGCTCGCGCTTACTGGGCATCGCCGGCCTCCTCGGCGTCATCGGCTTTCCCGCTCGCGGCCTCGCGTTTGGCCTTGCGCTCGGCGTTGAGCTCGGCATCGCTTTCGCGCACCAGCTTAATGATCGCCGCGCATGCCTCCTCGCCCACCAGGTCGCGGGCACGGACCGTCAGGCGTGTAGCCTCCTGCTTGTCACCGTCGCCCGCAGCGTCGGTCGCACACATAATCAGACAAATGGCAATCTCGGCCGAAGGCGAGGTCGGTACGCCCTGCAACGCCAGCTCGCCCATCACATGCTCATCACTCTCGTCGACGGCATCCGGATAGGTGGCATGGATCTTGCTGAGCAAGCGCGTCGTATGTGAATCGCCAGGGGCCAAGCGCAGCGCCAGACGTGCGCAACCCACGGCCGCCGAGACGTTCTCGGTCTCGGGCTCCAAAAAGTACTGGCCCAAGTTGGCGTAGGCGCGGGCGGCGCACCTGCCGTCACTCGCACGCTCCAGCACCGAAAACGAAAGCGAAGCCCACTCCTGCTTGTCCTCGAGCGCACGGAACAGCTCGGCCAGATCCAGTCGGTAGTTGCAGTTCATGGGGTCCCAGCGCACGGCCTGCATCAAGGCATTGCGGGCGCTCACATAATCCTGCTGACGGATGTAGGCAAACGCCATGTCGGAGTACAGGCGGTCAAACGGCACCTCGACCTGCACCAGCTCGCGTGGATCCTTTTCCACGCGGCGGTAGGCCAGGCGCTCAAACTTGCTATCGAAGCTAAAGTACTGGCGGTTCTCCTCCGTTTTGCACTCGGCATCGATATACTCCTCGGCGAGCTCCACCAAACGCTCCAGCAGCGGCGTCGCCGTGGCCAGGTCTCCCTGCGCCAGGTAATTCTCGGCATACGTAATGTCTTGTAGGCTGATGGGCAGGTCCATGGCAACTCCTCGGTCCAGGTGAAACGCGGCTCATTCCACACATGCGGTGTATACACAAAACCCGGGTCTCTTGCGAGGCCCGGGCATTCAATTTGTGGTAGCCCGTACCAGATTCGAACTGGTGATCTCCGCCTTGAGAGGGCGGCGTCCTAAACCGCTAGACGAACGGGCCATATGTAGCAAATGCAATGGCTGGGATGGAGGGAGTCGAACCCCCATTGACGGAACCAGAATCCGCTGTCCTGCCATTAGACGACATCCCAATGATTGCATCGCTGCGCTCGGCTGTGCCTTTGCGCAAGAAAGAAATATACGGGAAGTCTCGCCGTGACGCAAGCCCCAATTTTGACTTTTTTAAAATTGGCCTGATTTTAGCCAACCCGTGAAGGACCTGTGAAGCGACACATCTGCCCCTTATGGACAAAGGATAGCGAAGTGATACTTCGACAAGCACGCATAGCTCTTCGGCCCACACGGGTGGCCGCGGTTCAAAAACTGACCGGAGCAAGCCTGTCAGCGAAAACTGTATCCCAAAATCGGCATCCAAAACGGGATACAGCTTCCCCGCAGTCGCTACAGCAACGCCTCGGTCCAAGCCGCTTCCCTAAAGCCGGGGATCGCAAAGTCGTCGCCCACCAGCAGCGGGCGCTTAACCAGCATGCCGTCAGTCGCCAGCAGCTCGCAGCATTCCTGGTCCGTCATACCCGCATCCAGGCGCGCTTTCAGACCAAGCTCTCGATATTTCATGCCCGACGAGTTAAAGAAGCGTCGCACCGGCAATCCCGACCGCGCAACCCACGCGGAAAGCTCCTCGGCTGTTGGGTTATCCGCTACGATATCGCGATCGATATACTCAACCCCGTGCTCATCCAGCCATGCCTTAGCCTTTTTACAGGTAGAGCACTTGGGATACTCAACAAATAGCACTGCCACAGGAATCTCCTCTTCGTAAAGACGCATGTCTGGGTAAGCGCCGAAGCGTCGATGGCGCGTATCGACAGTTGACATTGTAACCGGTTGCCATAAAGAGTATCCAACGATGCCGGTAGTATCTTGGGTATCCAGACACGTCTTGCATGGGCGCCGATGGGACGAGTGGCATAACGCGCCAACGCGGCCACCAGCAGCACCAGCACGATAGCGGTGACATCGCCCGCAGCATCGAAACCCAGGTCAATAATGTCGAAGTGCCTGCCGGGAACAAAAATCTTATGCACCCGGTCGCCAACCAAGTTTTTTCTGGCCAAACTAATGGATGAGCTTAAAGTCCAAGTGCCCGCGGGTCGTGTTGACGCGCGAGACCTCGATGATCACGCGTTGCCCCAACTCAAAACGGCGCCCCGTGTCGGCACCCGTCAACGTGAGCGCGTCCTCGTCAAACTCGAACCACTCGCTTCCCAAGCTCTTAATCGAGACCAAGCCCTCGACCTGTGTCAGGTCGAGGCGCACAAAGAGGCCCATGCTGCTGACCCACGAAATGGTTCCGGCGTAGCGCTCGCCCAGACGATCCTCGTAATACTGGGCGATCTTGATCTTTTGCGTCGCATGGCTGGCAGCGTCGGCCGCACGCTCGGCATCGCTGCATGCACGGCAAATCTGCGGCAAGATGCGCGGCAGCGACTCGCGACCCTTGCCGATCAGCCGCGGCGTGCGCGCCAAGGCATCCTTGCCGCCCAGCTGCTCATACGCCAGCTGCAATTTGAGCACGCGATGGACAACAAGGTCCGGATAGCGTCGGATAGGGCTCGTAAAGTGGCAGTAGCACGGCGCGGCGAGCGCAAAGTGGCCCTCGTTGCGCGGCTTGTACAGCGCGCGCTGCATACTGCGCAATAGCAACGTGTTGACAAGCGGGGCATTTGCCGTGCCAGCGGCAGCGTCAACCGCCGCCTGCAGCTCATCGGGACTTCCCAGGGCAATGCCGGCCGCGCGGCGATCGTCGATGATACCCAGCTGCGCCAGCGCCACAGCGGCCCCGTGCAAGCTGTCAGGGCTGGGATCCTCATGCACGCGATAGCATGCCTCAATATCGCGGTCTGCCAGCCACTCGGCAACGCACTCGTTGGCAAGCAGCATAGCTTCCTCGATGAGCGACGTGGCACACGAGCGCTCGCGGGCCACGATCTGCACGGGAATGCCGTCCTCGTCCAGCAAAGCGCGAATCTCCGCCGTGTCAAAGTCGACCGAGCCGCGCGCACGGCGAATGCGACGGCGTCGCTCGGCAAGCTCGTTGGCAGCGACTAGGAAATCGCTCAGATCCACGTCGTAGTCGCGGGCAGTCTCTTCGCAAGTCAAACCGCGCTCAAGCGCCTCCTCGCGCGACGCCTCGGCTGCAGCAACATCCTCGGCGGCACCTTCCAACACGGAGTACTCAACCGCACCGGCACGCACCAGCAGTGCCTCGGCACCGTCATAGTCCATGCGCACGCGCGAGCGAATCACGCTAGGATACGGATCGTAGTGGCGGACGTGCCCCTGCGCATCGAGCTCGATGTCGACGGTAAACGCCAGGCGATCCTCGTCGGGGCGCAAGGAACACAGGTCATTCGACAGGCGCTCGGGCAACATGGGAAGCACGCGATCGGCAAGGTACACCGACGTCGTGCGATGGCGAGCCTCTAGGTCGATGTGTCCATCCCAGGCCACATAATGCGATACATCGGCGATATGGACACCCAGCTTGTAGCCGCCCTGCGTCGTGCGCTCCAAAGAGATGGCGTCGTCAAAGTCGCGCGCGTCGACCGGATCGATCGTGATGATAAAACGGTCGCGCAGATCACGGCGAAGTGGGTCCTTAAGAGCTGTCGCCACGTCGAGCGATAGCTCCTCGGCCTCGGCAAGGGCGGTCTCGGGATAACTATCGGTATAGCCGTAACGAGCCATGACATATTGAACGCCCAAGTCGGGTGCATCGTCGCCGCCAATGCGGCGCTCAAGAGTCACGGTGCCCGATTCCAATCGTGTCGGATAGGTCAAGATGCGTGCGACGACTGCATCGCCCGGATGCACGCCCAAACGCTCCGCCGAAGTATCCTCGGGCAACATAAAGAAATCGGCCTTGAGACGCGAATCAAGCGGCTCGATCACACCGAGCGGGCCTGCCGTCTGATACGTGCCCACCACGCTTATGGCCGCGCGCTCGACAACGCCCTCGATCACGGCACGGCGATCGCCGCGCGGTCCGGTCTTAATGCTCACGGCCACGATGTCGCCGTCCATAATCTCGCGCTTGCCGCGACCCATAACCTTATAGTCGCCATTATCGGTGACAACATAGGCGCTATGCTCATGGAGCTGCACGCGGCCCGTCAGGCTGGGACGCCGCTCGCTACGCACCGGCGCGCGCTTGTTGCGAGCGCTACGCTTATGTTTGTTATTGCGCCCCATGGCGCCTCCTTACTATCTGTTGCGGGGCCCGCAGGCGCAACCGCATCATGTCAAAACACCGTGCAGGCCTAAACCGCACGCATCAAAGAGTCTACCCAATCAACAACAGGGCACGCACCTCGCGTCATGATCCCTATGTGACGGAGAAAATCGAATTATCGAGACAAGCCGAACTGCCAGTGAGTCCTTTTCCTCCGTCGCACGGGATCAAAAAACGGGCCGCCCCAGAGCGGGACGGCCCGTTAGCAAAACTAATTCCAGCTGTGTCTACACGCGCAGGTAGCGACGCATGGCAATGGCGGAACCAAAGAGACCGATGATCACGCCGACCAGGATCAGTGCGGCATACGTCACCAGGTAGTATTGCATCGGCAGCGCAAACGACATCCAGCCAATGCTCTCCTGAAGACGCGGAACCAACAGGTTGCGAAGCAGCTCCAAAACACCGATGGAAAGCAGCGAGCCCAAAACGGCCTGCAGCACGCCCTCGGTGATAAACGGACCGCGAATAAAGCCATTGCTGGCGCCCACCAGGCGCATGATAGCAATCTCGCGGCGGCGAGCCGTAATCGACAGGCGAATCGTGTTGTTGATAAAGATGAACGCGATAAACGTCAGCAAACCAACAAGCACAACGGCAGCGATGCGGATGTAGTTCGTCACCTGGAACAGGCGGCTCACTTCCTCCTGACCGTACAGAACGCTCGCATCGACGTCACCGTCATCCGCGATCTTCTGGAAATCGGAGTTCTTCTTGAGCTTCTTGGCCGTGCTCTCGACCTGGGACGGATCGTCCATCTCGATCGCGAACGAAGCAGGCAGCGGATTCTGGCCATCAAGTGCGCTCAGAGTGGCGTCGGCGTTACCCGACATCTTGCTCGTGTACTCGGCCAGCGCGTCGTCCTTGTCCTTATAGGTCACGGACTTAACGTTGTTCCACGTCTTGAGCTCACTCTCGAAAGCCTGGACGTCGGCCTGGTCGGCGTCATCGCTAATAAACGCGTTGATAACAACCTGGTCCTCAACGGTGCCGATCACGGAGTTCAGCATCGCGGAACCCATGATGAACAGGCCGATGATAAACAGCGAAAGAAAAATCGTGATGACGGCGCCGAGCGAGGTGGTCCAGTTACGGAAGAAGTGGCTCATTGCCTCTTTGAGCGAATAGCCCACGTTAGTTGGTGCCATAGTTGCCGTAACCTCCCCTCTCCTGGTCGCGGATTACGTGGCCGCCCTCGAGGGCGATCACGCGACGATGCATACTATCGACCATCTCGCGATCGTGGGTAGCCACGATCACGGTCGTGCCGGTGCGGTTAATGCGCTCGAGCAGCTTCATGATGCCGAGCGAAATTGCCGGGTCGAGGTTGCCCGTTGGCTCGTCACAAATCAGCAGCGGCGGACGGTTGACCATGGCGCGGGCGACGGCCACGCGCTGTTGCTCGCCGCCGGAAAGCTGATCGGGCAGCGAGTCCATCTGATCGGCCAAACCGACCAGACGCAGCACCTCGGGCACCTGGCTGCGAATGACGCCCTTGGGCTTGCCTATGCACTGCAGGGCAAACGCCACGTTTTCATAGGCGGTCTTTTGCGGCAGAAGCTTAAAGTCCTGGAACACGGCGCCAATCTGGCGGCGCAGGAAGGGAACCTTGCGGTTCTTGATTTTCATGAGATCCTGACCGGCGACCAAAATGCGACCGCTCGTAGGCCTGACATCACGGTTGAGCGTGGAAAGCAGCGTGGTCTTACCCGATCCGGAATGACCGACCAAGAAGACGAACTCACCCGGATAGATCTCGATGTTGATGTCGTCGAGTGCGGGCTTGTTGGGCTGTGCCGGGTAGATCTTGGTGACATGCTCCATCAGAATGACGGGCTCGACACCGGCCTGCTTGGCCATCTTCTTGCGACTTGCCTGCGGATCGATAGGCGCGAACACCGACGTAAAATCGGGGTTGTTGAGCGCGTTGTCAAGACTTGCGACCTCGGCAGCCTGATCATTCTCGACCATGGGCGCAGCGGGCTGCGTAGGATCGGGAATGCCGGCAAAGAGGCCGGACTGCGCCGGCTGCGGCGCGGGCGTAGCAGGAGCCATGGGATCGGGAATGCCCGCCATGGTCGGCTGAGGCTCGGCTGACGTCTGAGGCTGGTTCACGCGAGCAGTCACCTTTTGGACGGGCTCAAAGCCCGCAGCGGCGGAAAGCTCGGCATCGCTGGTGGGATTGTAGGCAAAGGGATCGGATACCGGCCGTGCCTGATCTGCCGGTTGTGCGGGGGCCTGGGCAATATGCTGGCCCTCTGAATCCGGAGTGGCGAAACGTGTGCCCGGGACACCTTGCCGTGTCTTGGGGGCCTCATCGCCCGCACCGGAGGTACGGAAGTGGTTACCCACTGGTGCTCCTTATCATCGTGCGTTTAAACTACATGAGCGCTTTGTATTTTAGCAGCATTAGCTTCACTGCACATAAGAAGCATGGCAGGGTTTTGGTCTCACCGGCCGCGCACAGGGCTAGCTCCCAAATCGTCCTCGGACATGTCGGAGTCCCCGCTGCGCGCTTCGCGCTGCGGGGACTCCTCCGTCCTGCGGAATGATTTGGGAGCTAGCCCTGTGCGCGGCCTGCGGCTACTAAGGAGTCGCCGCGTTTTTCTTGGGGTGCTGCATATACAAAGTTGGAAGGGCTGAGTTGCACTTTGCTGGCCTGGGCCCGCTTCCCGGAGGAAGCCCTTGCTTGGTGCGGGCCTGATTTGTTTGTTACCGACAAAAACAGGGGCGCCCTCTTTGGGGGCGCCCCTGTTGTGGCTTGCTTACGGTTGCTGAAGCGATACTTTGCCTCGTCTTGCCCTAGGCCAAGAACTCCTTGGTGGTTGCCACGATGTTGGCGGCATCCAGGCCGTACTTGTGCAGGAGCTCGGCGCCCGGACCGGACTCGCCAAAGGTATCGTTGACGCCAATCTTCTTGAGCGGCGTCGGGCACTGAGCGCAGAGCACGTCGGCAACGGCGCTGCCCAGGCCACCGATCACGGAGTGCTCCTCGACGGTCACGACGTGGCCGGTCTTGGCGGCGCTCTTGACGATCAGATCGGCGTCGATGGGCTTAATGGTGTGCATGTTGATGACCTCGGCGTCGATGCCCTCGGCAGCGAGCTGCTCGGCAGCCTCGAGAGCCTCGCCAACCATCAGGCCGCAGGCGATGATGGTCACATCGGCGCCCTCACGCATGACGATGCCGCGGCCCAGCTCGAACTTGTAGGTCTCGGGGTCGTTGATGACCGGCGAGGCCAAACGGGCAAAGCGCATGTACACGGGGCCGTCGCACTCGTAGGCGGCGCGGACCACGGCGCGGGCCTCCACGTCGTCGGCCGGGACAATCACGGTCATGCCAGGGATAACACGCATAAGGGCGATATCCTCGCAGCACTGGTGCGTGGCACCGTCCTCGCCCACCGAAATACCGGCGTGCGTGGCGCCGATCTTGACGTTGAGGTGCGGATAGCCGATGGAGTTACGGACCTGCTCAAAAGCGCGACCGGCGGCAAACATGGCAAAGGTGCTCGCGAAGGCAGTACGACCGGTGGTCGCGATACCGGCGGCGACACCCATCAGGTTGCTCTCGGCAATGCCCACGTCAAAGAAGCGGTCGGGGCAGGCGGCCTTAAACTTACCGGTCTGCGTGGCGGCGGCCAGGTCGGCGTCGAGGACCACAAAGTCGTCGTGCTCGGCAGCGAGCTCAACGAGGGCCTCGCCGTAGCTTACGCGCGTGGCGATTTTCTTGACGTCTGCCATCCTAGAGCTCCTCTCCGGCGGCCGTGAGCTCTGCCATGGCCTGCTCAAACTGTTCATCGTTGGGGGCCTTGCCGTGCCAACCAACCTGGTTCTCCATAAAGGAAACGCCCTTGCCCTTCATGGTCTCGGCGATAATGGCGGTAGGCTGACCCTTAGTGGCGCGAGCCTCGGCAAAGGCGGCGCGAATCTGACCGAAGTCGTTGCCGTCGGCGAGCTCCACCACGTGGAACTTAAAGGCGCGGAACTTGTCGGCGAGCGGCATGGGATCGTTGACCTCCTCGACGGGACCGTCAATCTGCAGGCCGTTGTGGTCAACGATCACGCAGAGGTTGTCGAGCTGCTGATTGCCGGCAAACATGGCGGCCTCCCAGACCTGGCCCTCCTCGCTCTCGCCGTCGCCCAGCAGGGCGTACGTGCGGTAAGTATCGCCCCAGTGCTTGGCGGCGACGGCCATGCCCACGGCGGCGGAGATGCCCTGGCCCAGCGAGCCGGTGGACATGTCGACGCCCGGAGTGTCGTTCATGTTGGGGTGGCCCTGCAGGTGGCTGCCGATATGGCGCAGCGTCTCGAGATCCTCCTTGGGGAAGAATCCGCGCTCGGCGAGCACGGCGTACAGACCCGGAGCGCAATGGCCCTTGGAGAGCACAAAGCGGTCGCGGTCGGCCTTGCGAGGATCGGCCGGGTCGACATTCATTTCCTCAAAGTACAGATAAGTCATGATGTCGGCAGAGCCGAGCGAACCGCCCGGATGGCCGGACTTGGCAGCGTGCACGCCGGTGACGATGCCCTTCCTTACCTCGTTGGCAACCTTTTTGAGCTCTTCGTCGCTCATTGTGCCTTCCTTTCATCCTCTTTAGACAAGATGCGCACGGCGCAGAAGGTAATCCCAACCCAGCCGCAATGCACGTGCGCCATTCATTATGCTGGAAACTGAAGGCTTTACCAGAGTTTTTATCATTATTTGAATAATTTAGCTGGCAGACCCGCTGATGAATCGGTTTATCAATGTGAACGTCTTTTGGATGGAGCGCAGTCTGCCCTACGCGTTAATGTCCTTGAACCCCTCGCCGAAGGCTTCCGTAACGTCGGCGACCGTCACGATAGCTTGAGGATCGCGCTCACGCACGATGGTCTTAAGTGTATTGAGCTCGCGGCGGCTAACGATCACCATAATCACCGGCTTCTCCGCGCCCGAATACATGCCGGTCGCCTTAAATTTAGTGCAACCGCGACCCAGACCATACATGATATCGGCCGCGATATCGGGGAAATTCTCCGAGATGATGAGCACCATACGGCGCTTGTTGCCGCCATCGACCACAGCGTCGATCACATAGCCGCTAATCACCATCGAAAGCCCTGCATACAGCGCGTTCTCTAGAGAGAAAACGGGGGCCGATGCCGCGCATACGGCGACATCGATCGCCATGACGGTCGAACCCACCGGCAGCGAGGTATTACGCGAGATAATCTGGCCGATGGTGTCGGAGCCGCCGGTGTTGGCGCCGGCGCGTAACACCATGCCGTAACCAATGCCCGTGATAATGCCGCCCCACATAGCGGGAAGCATCAGGTCTGCATCTGCCAGAGGCGCTACAAACGGGGCAAACAGGTCGGTAAAGAAGCCCAGTAGCACAAAGCCTGTCGCCGTCTGTACCACATAGAACATGCCGCCCTCGCGCATTACGACCAGCAACAGTAAGGCGTTCATCACGATGGTTTGGATACCGACGGGCAGCGACACGCCCCGCGCGGCACCGACCGCCTGGATAATAGTCGCAAGGCCCGTAACGCCACCGGCGGCAAGACCGTTGGGAATCAAAAACAGGTCGGTCGCGATGGCCGCCAAAGCGCACCCAAGCATAATCTGGGGCAGATCGTGGAAGAAGTTCATTGAAAGAATGCGCTTAATATCCAGACGATATGCCATGCTACCCCCCTCAAAAAAGCGCACCCCATTGGGTGCGCTTTGAACTTCTTACCGTATTTGATTCTACCGATTCGCCAAGGAAAAACCACCCCGCGGCGGGTTTGCTCTGGATATAAAACCGCCCTGTCCAGAGTTTAGTGTCGGTCCGTGACTCACCCGGGGCTTAAGCGGACGGAGACTCCGCATCAGCATTGCCGGTAGCCCAGCGATGGTAGCCGATCACAAACGGATCCAAGTCGCCATCGTCGAGAACGGCGTCGACGTTGCTGGTCTCCACGCCCGAGCGCAGGTCCTTGACCATCTGATACGGATAGAGCACGTAGCTGCGGATCTGGTTGCCAAAGCCAATCGTGGTCTTGGGACCGCGGATCTCGTCGAGCGCCTCGGCGCGCTTCTCGAGCTCAATCTCGTACAGGCGGGCCTTGAGAATCTGCATACACGCGGCCTTGTTCTGAATCTGGCTGCGCTCATTTTGGCAGGTCACTACAATGCCGCTGGGAAAATGCGTCACGCGCACGGCGGAGTCGGTAGTGTTGACGCCCTGGCCGCCCGGGCCGCTTGCGTGGTACACGTCGACGCGGATATCGTCGGGGTTGATCTCGATATCGATATCGTCGGGCAGCACCGGAATGACCTCGACGCCGGCAAACGTAGTCTGTCGACGCTTCTTGTCATCAGTGGGGCTAATGCGCACCAAACGGTGAACGCCGGCCTCGGCACGAAGCATACCGAAGGCATCCTTGCCCTCAACGGTAAAGGTCGCGCGATCAATGCCAATGACCTCGGCAGCGGGGCAATCGTTGATGGTGACCTTCCAGCCGCGGCGCTGGCAGTACTTCATGTACATCTTAAAGAGCATGAAGGTCCAGTCCTGCGCCTCCAGGCCGCCCTGTCCGGGCTTGATGGTCACAATCGCGTCACCGTGATCGAACTCGCCGGTAAACCAGCTCGAAAGTTCGAGCTCATCGATGGCGCGCGCCAGACGATCCGCCGTGGCGGCAGCCTCCTCATGCAGTGCAGCGGCATCGGGGTCATCGCCCATTTCCTCGGCAAGTTCCAGCGCCGCGCGGGCATCGGAGAGCTCGCCGCGCGCGGTATCCACGGCGGCGATATCCTCCTTGGCGCGCGCAATCTCTTCCATCGTGGCGCGAGCGGCATCGGCGTCGTCCCAAAAGCCGGGAGCGACGCTCTTGGCCTCAAGCTCGGTCACGTGGGTGCGCTTCTCGTCCAAATGAAGATACGACTCAACCTCGCCGAGCCGGTCCGCAAACTTGTCCAGCTCGGCGGGCGTTACCTCTAAAGCCTCGGCCATTAACGATTCCTGCCGTGGCAGTACTTGAACTTCTTGCCGCTGCCGCAAGGGCACGGTTCGTTGCGACCCACGTTGACATACGGGTCGTCGCTCTCGGACTTGCGGTAGGTGGTCACCTTAGCGCCGTTGTTGACAGCTGCCGGTCCGCCCTGGACGGCCGTGCGAGCCTGTGCCCGTGCCTCCTTGCGCAGGACCGAGTTGCCGTTGTCGCCATCGACGTCGGCGGGGCCGGAGAAGCGCGCACCCTCGAGCGCGGGCTCTTCCTTGTGCTCGACGGCACGCGGGGCGGCCTTGATCTCGATGCGCAGGACGGTGCGCAGGTAATCCTCATACATGGTGTCAACGAGCATCTGGAAGGCACCATAGGCCTCAGTCTTGTACTCGACCAGCGGGTCGCGCTGACCAAAGCCGCGCAGGCCGATACCGGTCTTGAGGTAGTCCATCTCCTGCAGGTAGTTCATCCAGCGGGTATCGATGACGCGCAACATAACCTGAGTATTGAGCTCGCGCATGAGGTCCTCGCCCAGGCGCTCGGCCTTCATGTTGTAGCACTTCTCGACGTAGGCTAGGACATCGGCAGCAAGGGCCTCGTAATCCTCGTCGGGGAACTTGGGCGTATCGATATGGCCGGTCAGCTCCACGACCCACTTGCGCAGGCCATCGAGGTCACGCTCGCCGTCGTGGCTGTCCTTAGTGCAAAACTCCTGCACGCAGCGGTACACGGTGTCGTGCATGACCTCGGTGATGTGGTCGGTCAGGTCCTTACCGTCCAGAATCTTGTTGCGCTCGGCGTAGATAACCTGGCGCTGCTTGTTCATCACGTCGTCGTACTCAAGAACGCTCTTGCGCATGGAGAAGTTGATGCTCTCGACCTTGTGCTGGGCGCTCTCGACGGCCTTGGAGATGATCTTGTGCTGGATGGGCATGTCGTCGCCCATTTCTGCCGTGACCATCATCTTGGAGACGCGGTCCATCTTGTCGCCACCGAACAGGCGCATCAGATCGTCCTCGAGCGACAGGTAGAACTGGGTCTCGCCCGGATCGCCCTGACGGCCAGAACGGCCACGCAGCTGATTGTCGATACGGCGGGACTCATGGCGCTCGGTGCCGATGACGGTCAGACCGCCGGCCGCAAGCACGCGCTCGCGCTCGGCCTTGCAGGTCTCCTTGGCCTCGGCGTTAAACTGCTCGAGCTGCTCGGGCGTCACGTCCTCCATGGTCAGGCCCTCGTACTCCAGGCGCTCGCGCACCAGCTCGTCGGGGTTGCCGCCCAGCAAGATGTCCGTACCACGACCGGCCATGTTGGTGGCGATGGTCACGGCGCCGTAGCGTCCGGCCTGGGCAACGATATGAGCCTCGCGCTCGTGGTGCTTTGCGTTGAGGACCTCGTGCGCGATGCCGCGCTTGGTAAGGGCGGCCGACAGCTTCTCGGAGCTTTCGATGGAGACGGTGCCGACCAGGACCGGCTGGCCCTTGGCATGACGCTGCTCGACATCATTGGCAACGGCGTTGTACTTGGCCTGGATGGTGCGGTACACCAGGTCCTCGTGATCGACACGCTTCACGGGCTTGTTGGAGGGGATGACCTCGACGGGCAGCTTGTAGATCTCGCGGAACTCGGCATCCTCGGTGAGTGCCGTACCGGTCATGCCGGAGAGCTTGTCATACAGACGGAAGTAGTTCTGCAGGGTGATGGTGGCAAGGGTCTGGTTTTCCTCGCGCACGAGCACGCCCTCTTTGGCCTCGATGGCCTGGTGCAAGCCCTCGGAGTAGCGGCGGCCCTCCATGATGCGGCCGGTGAACTCATCGACAATCTTGACCTCGCCGTTGGTAACGACGTACTGCTTGTCGCGGTGGAACATGTATTGGGCCTTCAACGCCTGCTGCAGGTGGTTGACCAGCTGGCCCGAAAGGTCGGCGTAGATGTCCTCGATACCCAGGCGGCGCTCGATCTTCTTGAGGCCGCGCTCGGTGGCGGCAATGGTGTGCTTGGCCTCGTCCATGACGTAGTCGCCCGTGGGCTCCACGTCCTCGGTGGCGGTGAGCATATCGTGCGACACGTCCTCGCCGCGCTCCAGCCCGCGCACGGCGCGCGCGAAGTCCTTGTAGGTGCTGGCCGACTTGGTGCCGGCGCCCGAGATGATCAGCGGGGTCCTGGCCTCGTCGATCAGGATGGAGTCGACCTCGTCGACGATAGCGTAGCTGTGGCCGCGCTGGACGCGCTGCTCGGGGCGGGTGACCATGTTGTCACGCAGGTAGTCAAAGCCAAACTCGGAGTTGGTGCCGTAGGTGACATCGGCCTGGTAGGCCGGGCGCTTAAGCTCGAGCGGCATGTTGTTCTGCAGCAGGCCGACGGTCATACCCAAATACTTGTAGATGCGGCCCATCCACTCGGAGTCGCGCTTTGCCAGGTAGTCGTTGACGGTAACGACATGCACGCCCTTGCCGGCGATGGCGTTAAGATAGCCGGCCAGGGTGGAGACGAGCGTCTTGCCTTCGCCGGTCTTCATCTCGGCAATATGACCCTCGTGCAGCGCCATGGCGCCGATGAGCTGTACGTCAAAGTGACGCATGCCCGTGATGCGCTTTGAAGCCTCGCGCACGGTGGCAAAGGCCTCGGGGAGCATGTCGTCAAGCGACTCGCCGTTAGCATAACGCTCGCGGAACTTATCGGTCTGGCCGCGAAGCTCCTCCTCGGTCATCTTCTCAAACTGAGGCTCAAGCCCGTTGATCTGGTCAACGATCTTGTAGTAGCGCTTAAGGTCCTTATCGGATCCAAAGGACAGCAGCTTTGACATGAATCCCATGTGGTTTTCCTTTTTTGGCCATCGCCCGTAGCGCACTGCACTGGGCGAGTTAAACACAGATAGTTGTACTTTAGCCAAACGGGACGCACGCTATACGCTCGACCTCATCCCCCACGTAATAACTACGACCGACCTGCCAAAAAGGGACGTTTTATTTTAGTGGCTACGGCCCAGATAGGCGCCGATAACTTTGCGCTGCTCGGCGCTCGCCCGATAGTAGACGCGAAGCTCGCCTTCGGCATCCAAATCAAAGCGCGCCTCGTCAATCAGGCCATTCTTGTGCGCGGTCATGAGCGCCTCCTGCATGCGCGGCCTTGCAAAGGCGGCAAACGATGCATACTCGGCCGCGAGATCGGCCATCACATCGTCGACGCAAGCCTCGTCATGGCAAACAAAATAATCGAGCATGGCATAGTTAAGCGGAAGCATCCCGATCACCGTCCTTTTTAACCATGTCGAGGGGATTCACGGCGATCAGGCAAATGCCGACGAGGTTGACGACGGCCGCCACCCATGCGACGGACGGAAGCGCGTAGCCGTCAAAGCCCAAGACCAGGCCGACGATAATCCACGTAAACAGCGGCGCTGTAAAGGTATAGGTGCCGTTGATGGCCATGCCCAGCGCCGTGCCGCACATGGAGTTGGCGCGATACCAGCTCATAAACGAAAAGTAGGCAGCAAAACCGGAGCAGGCGAAAAACGCGACGGAGGATTTGTCGGTGAGCGCTTGGGCGACAAGGACGTAACTCTGACCAAGGGGCTCTCCGCATGCCAAGGTTAGGACCGGCAGTACCAAGCACAGGTTGCCGACCCCCGAGACAAGCTGACGAATGTTGATGGCGATCTGAGGATCGATCATGCAGGTGGCGCGGCCGCCCACGCATCCCTCGACGCCCCAGCACAGGGCGGCTAACAGCGCCAGGCCCAAGCCAAGCGGCATGCCGGAAGATGCCTGCCCGCTCAGGCCGGCGCTACCGATCATAGCGCCGGCGACCACGCAGGCAACGATGCCGGTGACGACACGGGGGCTAAGCGGCTGTCGGTAGAGCACGCGGGCGAGCACCGCACCGATCGCGGGGTTGAGCGCGGCGATGGGCACGGCAAGCGTGCCTGCCTGCGAAAGCGCGATAACGTAGGCGGCAGAAGCGATGGGCCCGCCAATGAAGGCGGCGGCGATAACGATGACGCCGGGCTTTGAGGCGATGCAGCGGCCTAGGTCGGCGAGTTTGCCCTGACCGGCAGTGAAAAACGTGGCCCAGACGGCACTCAGCACGTCATTGACGCCCGAGGCGATTGTGGGCAAGATGAATACCGCCAAAAGGCCGGAGGGAGCAAATGCATCGAACCAACCGGCCCAAACGCCAAAGAGCTGACCGGCGGTAACAAAGGCCGTGTACAGCGCATACATGCAGCTCGAAAGAGCCGCGACAGCGATACCCTTCCTAAAATAGGCAGCATCGAGCGCACGCTTCTTTGCCACCGCGAGCTCGCGATTGCCCAAGGACGTCGATGTGTCCACGTAGCCTCCTATCGGTTACCTGCCAAAAAGGGACAGGTTTATTTTGGCAGGTTTTATCTGGGCAAACCAAAAATCCCCACCGTTCGGTACAAAGAGGGCGTGCTACTTTGCGTCGATAAGAAAAGGGCCGTGCACCCAATTGGATGCACGGCCCTTTTGCCATGAATGCGAGCGATTCCTCGGCGAGCTATTTACTCAGCAGCCTCGGTGGTCTCGGCCTCGGCAGCGGCCTCCTCGACGGGAGCCTCTGCGGGAGCCTCGGCGGCCTGCTTGGCAGCCTCCTCGGCAAACTTAGCGGCACGCTTGGCCTTCTCGGCAGCCTTAGCCTCAGCGGCGGCCTTGCGAGCGGCCTCGGCCTCAGCAGCCTTGGCGGCCTTGGCAGCCTTGGCCTCCTCGGCCTTCTTGAGCTGGGCGGCAGCGGCGCCACCGAACTTGTCGGCGAAGCGCTGGACGCGTCCACCGGTGTCGACGAACTTCTGCTGGCCGGTGTAGAACGGGTGGCACTCGTTGCAAAGCTCGACCCTCATCTCGGACACGGTAGCGTGCGTCTTGAAGGTGTTGCCGCAGGAGCACGTCACCGTGCACTCGACATACTGGGGATGGATACCCTGCTTCATGGTAGGACTCCTTATTGGTCAGGCGCTGGTTACCGATCAGCGCATAAGGCGTCTTGGTTTCCGACCAAGACAACAAACTCGGCTATGTTACCACGGCGTCGAGCGTCCCACAAAAGGTTCACGGTCTTTACGCCGGAGCGCACAGGCGAATCTGCCCGATCGCGGCGCCAACAGAGCCGCCCGAGCTGTCAAGAGTGCCAAAAATACACCCTACGAGACAAGCGCTCCATGTTGCAGACGTGTAACGCCGCAGCAAAGGTGCCCCTTTTTGCACGGGACAGGTACAATGATGAACACTGTACCGTAGCGGAGCGCCGCCGCGCGCCGCCAACACGCGAAAGGGTTTCCCATGGCCGAGATCTCGTCCTCCCGTATCGTCATCACCGTCCTTGGCAAGAACCGCCCCGGCATTGTCGCCGGCGTCACCCGCGTCCTGGGCGAAGCCAATGTCGACATCCGCGACATTACGCAGTCCATTATCGAGGACATCTTCACCATGACCATGCTGGCCGACACCGCCGAGTCCAAGCTCGACTTCGCCGAGCTGCAGAAGGCCCTGGCCGAGGCCGGCGAGCTTTCGGGCGTCAACGTGTCCATCCAGCGCGAGGACGTCTTTAACTTTATGTACCGCCTGTAGCGAACAGGCTGCGTGACGACGGCCCAACGTGCGCCCAGGCGCAACGTCGCCACATAGCCCGGAGAGGAGCGCGCATGGCCTACGACGCCAAGAAAATCTATTACCGCTTCGACGACCACCTGAGCCGCCTGGTCCTGGACTACGAGGCCAGCCGCCAGATTGCGCCCGAAAGCGAAAATTTGTATTACGGCATGCCCACCGAGCCTTATGACGAGGGCCTGTTTGTCGAGCACAATGTTAAGCGCGGTCTTCGCAATGCCGACGGATCGGGCGTGGTCGCGGGCCTCACCCGTATCTCGGACGTGCACGGCTACAACAAGGTCGACGGCCAGGTCGTGCCCGACAAGGGTCGACTCACGCTGCGTGGTTACAACATCGAGGACCTCGTCAACAATGCCCAGGCCGAGGACCGCTATGGCTACGAAGAGGTCGCCTACCTGCTCATTACGGGCTCGCTGCCCAACAAGGATGAGCTCGACGGCTTTTGCGGGCGTCTGGGCGCGTTTAGGCACCTGAGCGACGAGTACGTTAAGGAATTCCCGATGACCACGGTGTCGTCGAGCATCATGAACGTGCTTCAGCGCGCCGTGCTGCTGCTCTATGCCTTCGACGCCGAGCCCGACGTGATCACCCCCGAGCACGAGATCGATGTTGCCATCTCCATGCTCGCCCGTCTGCCCCGTATTGCCGCCTTCGCGCACATGGCTTCGGTCGCCAAGCGTCGCGGCTCCGAGGTGCATGTGCCGCACCCCACGCCCGGTCTCTCCACCGCCGAGACCATTTTGCAGGTGCTGCGCGGCGGCATGGCGTTTACCCGCGACGAGGCGATGCTGCTCGACGTGATGCTTATGCTCCATGCCGAGCACGGCGGCGGCAACAATTCCACGTTCGCCTGCCGCGTACTGTCGTCGTCGGCCACCGACCCGTATTCGGCCTACGCCGCGGCCATCGGCTCGCTCAAGGGCCCACGCCACGGCGGCGCCAACGCCAAGGTCGTGTCGATGCACGAGGACATTCGCGCGCACGTTTCCAACTGGGAAGACGACGACGAGGTCGCTTCCTATCTGGGCAAGATCTTGGACAAGCAGGCCTTCGACGGCACGGGGCTCATCTACGGTATGGGACATGCCGTCTACACGCTCAGCGACCCGCGCGCCGAGGTCTGCCGCCACTACGCACGTTCGCTCGCCGCCAAGAAAGATCTGGGCGAGGAGTTCGCGCTCATCGAGCGTATTGAGCGCCTAGCGCCGCAGGTGATGCGGGACCACGGCATGACCAAACCCATCTGTGCCAACATCGACCTGTATACAGGCTTTATTTACAAGATGCTCGGCGTGCCCGAGACGCTCTTTACGCCGCTGTTCGCCGTCGCGCGCATGGCAGGCTGGTCGGCGCACCGCATGGAAGAGCTCTTCTGCGCGCATCGTATCATCCGTCCGGCCTACCGCCCGGTGATCGAGCCACTGGAGTACAAGCCACTCGCCGACCGTTAGGACGCGCACCGTTATAGAACACGAGCGTGGCCAGGGCATCACCGCCCTCGGCCACGCTTTTTATGCCAGCAGAAAGGGCTGTATCGAATGATTGTTTTTTCCGATATGGATGGAACACTGTTGACGAGTGACAAGCAGATGAGCGACGCCACCTGGGCGATGCTCGACGAGCTCGCACGTCGCGGCATTGAGTTTGTACCGTGCACGGGGCGTCCACTGTCGGGCGTCTTTGAGGCCATCCTCGCCCATCCCGCCGTGCACTACGCGGTCTGCGCCAATGGCGCTAGCGTCTGGCAGCTCGACGAGGATGTGCCCACCGATGCCTCACGCGCCACGCGCATATTGAGCCGACCGCTCGACCGCGCCATCGCCCACCGCGTCCATAGCATTGCCGCTGGCCACGATGTGACCTTCGATATCTTCGCGGATGGGCAGTGCTTCCTCCCCCGCTCGCTCTACACGCGACTGGACGAATTCTGCGGCGGAGATCCTCACATCGCGGCTTCGCTCAAGCGCACGCGAACGCCGATCGACATGGATATCGACAGCAAAATCGACGAGGTCGAGGTGCTCGAACGCATCGCCATGTACTGGCACGACTCAGCCGACCGCGATGCTATCGTGGCGGCGCTCGACACACTCGAAGGCATTGAGGTCACGCGTTCGTACGCCATGAATATCGAGGTCATGGGCGGGGGTGCCACCAAGGGAACGGCATTGGCTTGGCTATGTGGGCGTCTGGGCGAGCCTCTCGCCGACGCCTGGGCGTTCGGCGACAACATCAACGACATCCCCATGCTGCAGGCAGCGGGCCACGGTGCGGCGATGATCAATGCCGAGCCCGAGGACCGCGAAGCCGCCGGCGCCATCACCGAATACGACAACGACCACGACGGCGTCGCCCGCGCCATCATGGCCGCCCTCGCCTAGCAGCAGCAACCCGGCAGGGTAGCTAATTTGGGACGGGGCTTTTTTAGCTACCCTGGTCACAGTAGTCGTTGGGGGCACTCTTCGCGGGGCGCTGCAAGGGCTGTCCCCATCTGCCGAATTAGGCGAGACTCTCCAGCACGCGACGGAGCTCCTGCTGGACGGCGTGGTCGCGGTTGCACCCCACCACGCGATCGGCGACTGCCTTGAGCGCGGGGCGCGCGTTTTCCATCGCGCAGCCCGTGCCGACAAAGCGAATGATCTCGTAGTCGTTCATCGAGTCGCCAAACGCCATGACCTCGTCGCGTTCGACGCCATAGTGCTCCATGAGCTGTGCGATGCCCGAGGCCTTCGACACACCGGGCTGCATGGCATCGATCCACGCGTTGCCCGAAGGCGCAAAGGTAAAGAACTGGCCGAGCTCGCGCTGCAGTACGTAAGCGCTGTCCATAACGGCACCATCATCGCAAAAGATACTCGCCTTGATGATATTTACGCTGGGATCGGGCAGCTCCCAAATGCGCTCGGCATTGGGAAGGTCCTTATCCACCTCGCGCACGAACTTACTCTCGTCATCGAGCAAGAAGGACTTGGTTCGGTCAAAGAGCGCAAGATGCAGATTGGGAAACGTCGCGACGGCCTGGGCTAGCTTTCGAATCGCCAGGTGCGAATACACCTCACGGCCTACCATTTTGCCGTCGGCGTAGACCTGGGCACCGTTAGCTGCGACAAAGTCCATTTTGTCGCGAACGGGCGCAAAGAACTCGCACAGGCGATCGTAGCGGCGGCCTGACGACGCGGCAAAATGCACGCCATGCTCGCGTAGCGCCAAAATCAGTTCGTAGGTCTCGGGAGGCACCTGGCCGTTTTCGTCAAGCAACGTGCCGTCCATATCGGATGCAATCAGCTTAAACATAGAAAAGCTCCCTTCGGGCTTGCTGGAATCGAACGTGTATCCGATTCCAACGTACCCAAAGGGAGCTCAAATAAGACCCCGCAGTCATAAACGTTACATAGACCTGGCAAATAGCTCACGCGCGCCAGAGAGCCCACGGTCGCGGCGTCAGGCGACACGCCAAAGAGTGTCCCCAGCGACTAGTCGTTTAAGAACGTCCCCGATGACTAGTCGGCGTAGGTGAAGGTCGTGACGTCGAACATGCCCTCGGGGCGGATGCGGAGCGTCGGGATGACCGGCAGGGGCAGGAAGATGATGCCCATGATGGGGTCGAGCGGCGGCTCAATACCCATGGCGCGCGCCTTGACCATAAAGTCGTCGTGCTGCGCTGCGACATCCTCGGCCGTGCCCTCGCTCATCAGGCCACCGAGCGCCAGCGGAATGCGGGCCACGACCTCGCCGTTGCGCACCAGCACGTGACCGCCCTGGCCCACGGCCTCAACAGCAGCCATCATATCGGCGGCGTTGTCGCCCACCACGCACACGTTGTGCGAGTCGTGGCCGATCGTGGAGGCAATGGCACCACCGGTGATGGTGAAACCGCGCACCCAGCCGCGACCGATATGCTTGCCGACCAGGCCCAGGCCATCGGGGCCGTCGCCGTCGACGCCCTCGGCTTGCAGCGACACGCCGCGGCCATGGCGCTCAATCAGCATAATGCGGCGCAGGCCCTCGGCGCTCTCGGGGCGAGCCATACCCGTGATGGCCTTACCCGGCACCACGTCAATCACAGCCTCGCCCGGCTTAAAGGCATAGTCGAAAACGTCGAGCGAAAGCTTCGGCAGCTTAACAGAGGCGCGCAGCTCGTCGGCAAGGGCTGCAACCTCAGCCATCTCGGGTGCGATCTCGCCCACAAAGGCGCCATCCTGCGCCACCAGAGCACCGGCGGCATATACGCGATGCGGGGCCGTGGCAAACGTCAGATCGTTGAGCACCAGCAGGTCGGCACGCTTACCCGGAGCGATGGCGCCGCGGAGCTCATGCGGATCGCGGCAACCGTGGTCCAGACCAAAGGCCTCGGCCGTGGAAAGGGACGCCATGGAGATGGCGACCACCGGGTCGATGCCGGCCTCGATGGCCACGCGGCAGGCGTTGTCGATCATGCCGGTCGAAAGCGCGTCGGAGGGGGCGCGGTCGTCGGTCGCAAAGCAGCAGCGGCGAGCACGGGCGGGGTTTTCCAGCAGCATAGGCGACAGGTTGGCAAGATCATGGCTGCAGGTGCCTTCGCGCAGCATGACATACATGCCGCGGGATAGCTTGTCGAGCGCTTCCTCGGGAATCGTCGACTCGTGGTCGGCGATAATACCCGCCGCGGCATAGGCGTTGAGATCCTTGCCGGCAACAAGCGGAGCATGACCGTCAACCTGCTTGGACGGCGTCTGGTTGGCAGCATCGATGCGAGCGCAGGTCTCGGGGTCGGCCATAAAGACACCCGGCAGGTTCATCATTTCGCCCAAACCAAAGACGTCGCCCGGATGCTCGGCAAAAAACGCCTGCATATCGGCAGCGGTGATGACGGCACCGGCCTGCTCGTCGGGCAGTGCGGGCACGCACGAAGGCATCATGTACTTGATGGAGATGGGCGCGCGACAACCGTCCTCAATCATAAAGCGCAGGCCGTCTAGGCCGGAAACGTTAGCGATCTCGTGGCTGTCGGCAATAGCGGTGGTGGTACCACGCGTCGCCGCCATGCGCGCATACTCGGCAGGGCGGATGTTCGAAGACTCGATATGCAAGTGTCCGTCAATAAAACCGGGTGCGAGATAGCGACCCTGACAGTCGATAACCTCAGCTGCCTCGTACGTGCCAGCAGCTTCATCTCGACCATCGTAGAGAACACCGACGATCACGCCGTCCTTGACGGCGACGCTACCGGGTGCCACGCGCTGACCGTACACATCAACGATCTGTGCGTTGGCAAACAGCGTGTCGACGGGCACGCGGCCCTCGGCGGCATCGATCACAGACCTCATGACCTCAACGGACATACATACTCCTTTAACCGTAGAAAAAAGCTGCGGAGCGGACAGACCTTCACCGCAGCAAGCCAATAGCCATTGTATGCCCAAACGATGGGCCAGCAATACGCCCCTCTGCTTAACGGCACACACCACTTGGCGCAATGGGGACAGGCTGCTTTGCACCAAAAAGAAACGTCCCTAAGTGCCAACCGGGACAACGCCGTAGGTGGAGGACGGACAGCGAGCGGACTCCAGAGCGAACAAATTGGCATGAAAAGAGGACGGCATAGACCTTCTGGTCATGCCGTCCTCTTTGAATGACAAGTTGTCGCTCTGGTGCCCGCGCAGCGTCGACCGGTCCGCCGTTCGTTAGAACGGCGGAACTGAGGGCAGCGTCGACCGGTTACGCGGTTTGGTAAAACCGCGTAACTAAATCAACTTGAAGCCCTTGCGCTTGCCCACGGAGAGGGTGTCGCCCAGCTTGAGGGCACTGGGGTCGATGTTGTAGCTCTTGGGAGCCACGGCCTTGCCGTTGATCTTGACACCGCCGCCATCGATGTCGCGACGAGCCTGGCCGGCGCTGGCCGAAAGACCCAGGTCCTTGAGCAGGCCGGCAAGGTAAATCTGGCCTTCGTCGTTTACAGTCAGCTCAATATGCTTCTCGGGGAAGTCGGCGAGCTGGCCCTCCTTGAACACACGGTCGAACTCGGCCTGGGCCTCGTCGCCGGCACCGGCGCCGTGGTAGGTGTCGCACAGGTCGCGGCCCAGAGCGCGCTTGAGCTCATAGGGATCGGCAGAGCCATCGGCCAGGGCAGCGTCGATCTTGTCGACCTCGGCCGGGGTGAGCGAGCTCGCCAGGCGGTAGTACTTGCCGATCATCTCGTCGGGGATGGACATGGTCTTGCCGAACATATCCTTAGGCGCGTCGGTCAGACCGATGTAGTTGCCATAGGACTTGGACATCTTACGGACGCCATCGGTGCCCTCGAGCAGCGGCATGGTGAGCGCGATCTGCGGCTCCATGCCCATCTTCTCCATGAGCTCACGGCCGGCGAGCAGGTTGAAAAGCTGGTCGGTGCCGCCCATCTCCACGTCAGCCTTGATCATGACCGAATCGTATGCCTGCATCACGGGATACAGGAACTCGTGCAGGGCGATCGGCGTCTGGGACTGATAGCGCTTGGTAAAGTCATCGCGCTCAAGAATGCGGGCGACGGTGAACTTGGAGCACACCTGCAGCAGACCGGCCAGGTCCATCGACAAGATCCAATCGCCGTTGTGCACGATGGTGGTCTTCTCGGGGTCCAAGATCTTCATGGCCTGGCTCACGTAAGTCTCGGCGTTGGCCTCGATCTGCTCCTGAGAAAGCTGCGGGCGGGTGGAGTTCTTGCCCGAGGGGTCGCCGATCAGCGCGGTACCGTTGCCGATGATCAGGGTGACGTTGTGGCCCAGGTCCTGGAACTGGCGCATCTTGCGCAGGGGCACGGCGTGGCCCAGGTGCAGGTCGGGGCTGGTGGGATCGACGCCGAGCTTGATGTTGAGGGGCTCACCCTTCTCAAGCTTCTTACGAAGGTCGGCCTCGGGGACGATCTTCGCGGCGCCCGAGGTGATGATACGCATTTGCTCGTCAACAGACAGCATTGGGTATCCTCCTTTTGCTATAGCACCCTCGCCGAAAACAGCGGTGCTGGAAGTCCATAAACTCTCATATGATAACAAACTGACGCGACGCGGCACCTACGACAGGAAAATCCTCGTCCTGCCGCATGCGTCGATGGCAACTGGCAAACGTGTACCGTCACGATCGACCAGATAGCGCGTCTGCCGGCGACGCAAGCAGTCGCGGCAACAGGCCTGTCCCGTCGCATCGGTGGCACAGACGCCCTCTGCGGTCAGCAGGCAGTGCTCGCACACCATGAGCTCGGGACGATCGGTATCGACGGGGCCCAGGACGCCAGGACAGGCGGCAAGCTCGGCAACGCGTTTCGCATCGTGAGCGACAAGTTCGGCAGGCAAAAACACGCGCTGCGCCCCAAGCCCCCGCAACCAGGCGAGCGTTGCCCGGTTCGCACAGAACACCGGCGCTGCCACGTCAAAGACGACGCGCAGTTCGCGAGCTATCGCCACTTGTCCCAGATTACGACAGACGATGCGGCCGGCGCGCTGCATGAGCGACCGAGTACGCTCGATATCGCCCACACGGCAGACCTCGTCGAGCACAACAGTCGTACCGGACAAGTCGAGCTCTTCGTTCGGGTCCTGGTCCATCAGCTGCCAGGCAAAGACCAAGCGAGCGGCGACAGACTCTGCAGGTTCTTCCGGCTGCGTTCCGCTATCCATCAGAACGCCCGCAAACGGCAGCGTCTCGACAGCGCGTTTCGCAAGCACGACCGCATCGGCCTCGGCCCGCATGCGCTCCAGTGCCGCCGCCGTTTGCTCAAGCACACCAGCACTGCGAATCAGATACACTTCGCAGCCTGCGTCGACCTTGCGCTTGCAATGGACAACGATGCGCTCCCCCGCCTCGGCATCCACCGGGCAGGGAACTTGCGGCCAGCGTTTAGGTACATCGGGACGCGCGTCGGCGCCCGGGTAAAACCTGATCTCGAGCGTATCGCCCGCCGCCACGGCGGCATCGAGCTCGACGGTCACTTCCTCGTGTCCCACGGCAACCAAACGGCCCACACGCACGCCCTGGTTGATCGCGCGTTCAAAACTCATAAGCTCCGCGCCCGAGCGGCCTCGCAGATACGCGTCGGTAAACCCGCGGTTAAACGACCTTCCCAGCTCACGTTCGAGCGCCTGCACGGCATCGGGATCCCACGCGCCATCACGCAGCATATCGAGCGCCCGGCGCCACGCCCGAACCACGTTGTAGACGTAGTCGGGGTTCTTCATACGCCCCTCGATCTTGAGCGACGCCACCCCGGCAGCAACAAGCTCGGGTAAATGAGCAATGCCCAGATAGTCACGCGGGCAGAGCAGACGATCGCCTTCGACGGCAACGACGCTCTCCCCAGCCTCATCCACCAAATCGTATGCCAGTCGGCACGGCTGCGTGCAGTCGCCACGCATCGCCGACCGTCCGCGCCGCAGGGCCGAAAACTCGCACGCGCCCGAATAGCCAATGCATATGGCACCATGGCAGAACACCTCGATGGGCACACCGGTAGCGCAGAGCGTCGCAATCTCTGCCACGGTCAGCTCGCGCGCCGTCGTCACGCGCTCGACCCCCAGCTCGTCAGCCGCCAAACGCACGGCCCCCTTGCTATGGACGCCCGCTTGGGTGGACAGATGAATCTCGACCCCCGGAATTGCCGCATGCAGCGCGCGGGCTAGGCCCGCATCTGCCACGATCAGCGCATCGGCGCCCAGCACATGCGCATGTGCCCCCAGTGCCACGGCTTCGGACAGCTCGTCGTCGAACACGAATACGTTGAGCGTCACGTACACGCGCACACCATGGGCGTGCGCCACGGCACACCCGCGCGCAAATTCGTCATCACTAAACCCGTGCGCACTCACGCGGGCGTTAAATCCGCTCAGCCCGGCATAAATGGCATCGGCACCTGCCGCGATCGCGGCGAGCATCTGATTGAGCCCGCCAGCCGGAGCCAACAGCTCGGGCAGTGCCAGCCCCGATGTTGGCGTCCCATTCCCGCATTGTCTGCTAGGCTCAGTCGCCCAAATCGCCATCGGCAAACTCCTTACCAAGGTATGCAATCGCTCTGTTAATTGCCGTCAACCAGCATACACGAGGCTTCGCGCGGCTCGATTGGTTTATCGTGTAATAACTTATGTCCATCCTGCCCGACGCACACCCGCCGCCTGGCACGACATACTTGGAGGTCAACATATGGGTCCTCGCCAACGACAGGGACACGGTCGCTCTAAGACGCACGTCCTGCCCGTCATCCTGCTTTCGCTTTTGGGCTTTTTGCTCATCGCGGGCGTAGCATTTGGCATCGGCATGATCGGCAACGTCAACCGCTGGCTGTCCGACCTGCCCGACTACACCGACGCCAACGCCTATCTGGTCAGCGAGCCCACCGAGATTGTTGACTGCAACGGCAACAAGATCGCCAGCTTCTATACCCAAAACCGCAAGTCCATCACCAAGGACCAGGTCTCCCCGTACGTCCTGCAGGGCACGATCGACGTCGAGGACGAGCGTTTCTACGAGCACGGCGGCATCGACCTCTTGGGCATCGCGCGTGCCTCGGTGGCAACCCTTGCCGGCGGCCACGAAGGAGCCTCGACCATCACCCAGCAGCTGGTGCGCAACACCATCCTGCAGGAGGAGCAGTTCGACTCGACCATCGAGCGTAAGGTGCGCGAGGCCTATATCGCCATCAAGATGGAGGACATGTACTCCAAAGACGAGATCCTCATGATGTACCTCAACACCATTTACTATGGCCACGGCGCCTATGGCATCGAGGCCGCCGCCGAGACATACCTCTCCAAGAGTGCTTCCGACCTCACCCTGAGCGAGGCCGCGCTGCTCATCGGTCTGCCCAACTCGCCTTCACAGTACGACCCCACGGTCAATCCCGACCTGGCGCTTTCCCGCCGCAATAAGGTGCTCGACAACATGCTGCGCCTGGGCCACATCACGCAGGAAGAGCACGATGCCGCGCAGGCTGAGCCCATCACCCTCAACGTGACCGAGATCTCGGGCAGCGGTGTCGACGTATACTCACAGCCCTACTTTGTCTCCTATGTCAAGCAGCTGCTCGAGCAGGAGTTCTCCACCGACGTGCTCTTTAAGGGTGGCCTGACTGTTAAGACCACCATCGACCCCACCATGCAGCAGGTGGCCGAGGAGGCTGTGCGCTCACAGCTCGACACGCTTTCGCTCGATGGCCTGGACATGGGCATGGTTGTCGTTGACCCCAAGACCGGCTACATCAAGTGCATGGTGGGCGGCTACGACTACAACGCCGACGAGAATCACGTGAACCACGCTACGGCAAAGCGCCCCGTGGGCTCCACGTTTAAGGCCTTTACGCTGGCAACTGCCATCCAAAACGGCATGAACCCCAACGTCAGTCTCAACTGCAACTCGCCACTCAAGGCCAAGGGCACCACGACCGAGGTGCAAAACTATGGCAACCAGAGCTATGGCAACATCACGCTTAAGCAGGCAACGGCATACTCATCCAACACCGGCTACATTCAGGTGGCCGAAGCCATCGGCAATGACAAGATCATGTCGCTCGTCAAAAAGCTCGGCATCGATCCCGCCAAGGACAATATCGAGGACGTTCCCGTCATGACGCTCGGCACCGGGTCCATCTCACCGCTCGAGATGGCATCGGCCTACGCCGCTTTTGCCAACGGCGGCTATTATCGCCAGCCGATCGCCATCACCGAGATCGACTCGCGTACCGGCTCGGTTCTGTACCAGCACACCGACAATCCCACGCGGGTGCTCACCGAAGGCGAGGCTGCCGCGGTTACCGACGTTCTATCCGGCGTCATGCAGGGCAGCGGCACGGGTGCCGCCGGCGCGCTGAGCGTCAACCAGCCCTATGCCGGCAAGACGGGCACCACTGACAACACCACCAACCTGTGGTTCTGCGGCTACACGCCGCAACTGGCATGCGCCCTGTGGACCGGTTATTCCGCAGGCGAGATTCCCATCCAAAAGTACGGTTCGGACCTGCTGGGCGACAGCACCAACCTGCCCGTCTTTAAGAAGTTCATGAACACCGTTCTTGCGGGCGCCGAGCGCGAGGAGTTCCCGACCGGAACGGCTCCCACGTACAAGAACAATAACGTCTGGAAGTTCTACGGCACCAACAACAAGAAGAAGGAAGAGGACGAGGATAAGGACGAAGACGAGGAAGAAGAGGAGGAGACCACCGGCGGGAGCGGCAACGAGGGCGGTAACACCGGCGGCGAAGGCGATGGCGGCAGTACCACCCCTACTCCCGACCCCAGCCCCAGCCCCGATCCCAGCCCCAGCCCCAGCCCCGACCCTGGCCCGACCCCCGATCCCAGCCCTAGCCCGACCCCCGATCCTTCCACAGGTCAGTAGATAGCAAAGCGCCCGAGCAGCTCAAATGCTCGGGCGCTTTTTGCTGGGACATACATGGCATATCGCGCGCAATCGAGATGCCACGACAGGAGCGTCACAAAAAGGGCGTCGGCTCAAAACCGACGCCCCTGTATTTCCACCGTCTTAGCTGGCGTTGTTTACGCGCGTAAAGCTATTTACGCGCGGCACTGAGCTTGTTAATCAGCGCTTCGAGGCGTTCGCCATCCTCGGCAGTCTGAGCGATAACCAAAATCGTGTCATTGCCGGCAAGCGATCCGAGCACATCGGGCAGCTCGGCCGCATCGACAGCCGCGGCAATGCCCGAGGCGGTGCCGGGCTGAGCCTTAATCATAACCAGGTTGTCGGTGCGCAACACACCGGTAACCAGCTCGGAGACCATGCGCTGCAGGTGCAGGTCCTCAGCCAGAACATAGATGCCCTCGGGCAGTTTGCGCAGCCCCATATCGGCGATGTCACGCGAAACCGTCGCCTGCGTGCAATCAAAGCCCATGGCGCGGAGTTCGTCCACCAGCACGCGCTGCGTACGCACGTCTTTATTGCGCACGATATCTCTGATGGCATCCTGGCGCCCGTTGCGTTTTTTAGCCATATAAAACCTCACTCCATAGATGGCGAAGACAATCTATCAGTGATTGAATAGTTTAGCGCTATTTGAGGCTATTTGTGAATAAGAACGCATTTCGAAACAATTCTATGCAAATTATTTTCGAATATGAAACAGCTAGGCTATCCTTGCGCCCGTTCTGTTCAAAAAAGCAGCCAGATGCGCATACATAACGCAGCGCATAGGCTTAACGTTGGCAATCGGCCCAAACAAAAGCCCAAGGCCTCGGCGCTCTCCCTTAAGGGCCACCGCCATCTGGCGGGTCCGCACGTCGTTGAGCATATCACGCAATCGTGCCGTACGCTCAATTGAAGACACCCCATGGGGGCTCAGGCACAAATTCTCGATACAAGCAACCAAGCGGCCATAGTAAAACCGTTGGCAGGCCAGCTTTAGATGGTTATCGTCATCTATTGCGTCAAATGGCACGCAAAGCTCTTCAAGCGCCTTGGCGTCATCGGAAAGTCGCGAGAACATGGTGGGGTCGAATGAATCCGCAACCGATGGCGCGGCCGTATGGAAACAAGCTTCGGCGCACCCAAATACGCGTTCCGCATGCGAAAGGGCAGGCGCCAAAAAGGCGATCGCACGATACGACTCGGCATGCTGCAGACACAACTCAAACAGGGAGCGTTCATACATCACACCGGAATGTTGACAAACCAGACCGCTCTCGACCAGCTTGGCCAGGCCTGAAGCCCGGTCTCCATCGTCGGCAAGGGCAATGGATTGCGCATCCAACATACGAGAATGGCGTTCCCGATGCGTATCGTAGCGATCGAGCGACACCGAGGGAAACACGATATCTGCCGAGGTCTCACAAGCGACATCGAGCATTGCCAAAAACGCGCGCGGCGCAAACCACTCATCGGCGCTCATTGCGATAATGTGGGCCCCGCGCGAAGCGGCAAAACCCTCGCGAAGGCAAGCTCCGCTCGACGGATCGTCAACGTCTATCAGATCGATGTGAATATCTCTGCCCGCGGCAACATCGAGCGAATGACGAACGCCCGGCGCAGCGTTGCGACATGCAACGACAATCTGCATATCGTAGAGGTCTTGGTTTTGGACGCTTTCGAGTGCACGCATCGCGTAGCTGGGCGAACCCTCCACAACAAGGATCACCGAAAGTCGCGGAAGCGAGCCACGTCGAAGCAAGTTATCCATCCTCTCGACAGCAATAATCAACTGCCGTTCATGGTACACCCCGGCAATAAACGCAATGAGTCGCCTGATGCGCTGCACGCCAAGAACAGATGTTGCACACGGCTCGCCCACACGAGCAGCATACTTAGATGGCTCTCGTTTCTCCCCTATTCGAGCGCGACGAGCTCGGTGGGGTCATAATCTACGCCCATAAAGGTAAGGCCGCACGCCGGCGCCGTGGGACCCGCAGCAGTACGATCGCAAGCGTCAATCACCTCGCGCATCCACTCGGGATCGCGGCGATGCATGCCGATCTCGACGAGCGTTCCCACGATGGTGCGCACCATCGAATGCAAAAACGCATTGCCCTCGATGGTAAACGTGAGGATATCCTCGCCAAAGGCGACCTCGTGGCCAAACTCGGCACGCATCACGCAACGATGCGTTGGCTTGCCCACGGCAGAAGCGACCTTACAAAAGCTCTTAAAGTCCTGTTCGCCCAAAAGCGCTGGGCAGGCGGCTGCCATCGCATCCACGTCCAAAGGATAACGATGCCACCATACCGCACCACGCGATAGCACCGGACGCGCATCGCGATCGGCAATGCGGTAGGTATAGGTCCGAGAACGTGCGTCAAAACGCGCAGAAAAGCCCTTACGGGCCTTGTAGACCTCATTAACGGCGATATCTTTGGGCAGCAGCGCATCCATAGCTCGCAGCCACCTGCGGCGCGTTAAAGCGAGCTCAGCGTCCGTAACGGGCACGCTGATGTATTGGGCCACCGCATGCACCCCTGCATCGGTGCGCCCGGCACACGTCAAATCGACTGAGCGGCGCAAGAGCGTCTCTATGGCAAGACGCAGCTCTCCGGCAACCGTCGTCTGCCCCGGCTGCTCGGCAAATCCGCTATAGGACGAGCCGTCATAGGCAACACGAAACACCAACGTGGCATCGAGCTCTGGAGTCAAATTGAAATCAGACGGCGCGGTCATGGGCGCTCCCAACAAACAAACAACGATATCGCGACAAAAAAAGAGGGGTACGCGAACGTACCCCTCGAATATAGCCTATGCAGACGAATTGTCTACTCAGCGGTCTCCTCAGCAGGAGCCTCCTCGGCAGCGGTCTCCTCGACAGCCTCGACCTTCTTGGGAGCAGCGGCCTTCTTGGGGGCCGGAGCAGCCTTCTTGGCCTTGGGCGTGCAAGGCTCGGTGACGAGCTCCATGATAACGATGGGAGCGTTGTCGCCCTTACGGTTACCGAGCTTCATGATGCGGGTGTAACCGCCGTTGCGATCTTGCCACATGCCCTGAGCAGCCTTGTCGAAGATCTCGGCAACGAGCTGCTTATCGCCGAGCTTGGCGATAGCCAGACGACGAGAGTGCAGGTCGCCCTTCTTGGCCCAAGTGATGATCGGCTCGACAACCGAACGCAGCGCCTTAGCGCGGGTCTCGGTGGTCTTGATGCGGTCGTTCTCGAAGAGGGCCTTGGCCAGGCTCTTCTTCATGGCCTTGGTGTGGCTCGCATCGGTGCCGAGCTTCAGGCCCTTCTTAACGTTGTGACGCATGGTCTAGTTTCTCCTCAAATATGCGAAGCATTAAGCCTTCAGGCTCAGGCCCATGGACTCAAGCTTGTCCTTCACTTCCTCGATCGACTTAACACCGAAGTTGCGGATGTTCAGAAGATCGTTCTCCGAGAACTCAACGAGCTGACGGACCGAGTGAATGCTGGCACGCTTAAGGCAGTTGTAGGAACGGACAGAAAGGTCCAGATCCTCGATCTGCTTGTCCAGCTCGGCGTTGTCGTTGGTGACCTCGGGAGCGAAGATCGAAACCTCCTCCTCGACCTCGGGGGTCTCGGCAAGGTTCATAAAGGCAGCCATATGCTGGTTGATGATATTGGCAGCCTGGACCACGGCGTCGCGCGGGGCGATGGAGCCGTTGGTCTCGATCTCGAGGACAAGGCGGTCGTAGTCGGTGTGCTGACCGACACGGCAAGCCTCAACGAGCTTGGCGCAACGGGATACCGGCGAGTACAGCGAGTCGACGTGGATCACACCGATGGGATCGTTGTCGCGCTTGTTGGCCTCGCCAGAGACATAGCCGCGGCCATAGCCGATGCGCATGCTCATGGTGAGATGGCCACCCTCGGTGAGCGTAGCGATGTGCTGCTCGGGGTTGACCAACTCAAACTCGGACGGAATAAAGAAGTCCGCACCGGTGACCTCGCAGGGGCCGTCAACCGAGATGGTGGCGGTCGCCTCGTCGGTCGTGCCGAGAGCCCTGAAGACAAGACCCTTGACATTCAGGACGATGTCAGTGACATCCTCGACCATGTTAGGGATGGTCATGAACTCGTGCTGCGCACCATCGATCTGAATAGCCTCGACGGCGGCACCCTCGAGCGAGGACAGAAGAACGCGACGCAGGGAGTTGCCCAGCGTATCACCGTAACCGCGCTCGAGCGGCTCGACGGAGACACGAGCAGACGTCTCGTTGATCTCTTCGACCTGAACCTGAGGCCTAATGAATTCTGACATGTATTACCTCCAGCCTCAGCAGCCCGGATGGACTACTTAGAGTAGAGCTCGACGATGAGCTGCTCGTTGATATCACCGCTGATCTGCTCACGCGTCGGCAGAGCGAGCACGTTACCAGACAGCTTCTCGATATCGACCTCAAGCCAGCCAGGGACCTCAAAGCGCTCGGAGGAAATCAGAGCCTCCTTGATGGGGAGGAGGTCACGGAACTTCTCGCCGACAGCGACGACGTCGCCGGCCTTGACGCGGTAGGACGGGATGTCCACGCGCTTGCCGTTCACGGTGAAGTGACCGTGGCGGACGGACTGACGAGCCTCTTTACGGGTGCGAGCGAAGCCAAGACGGAAAACAACGTTGTCGAGGCGAGACTCAAGGATGATCATGAGGTTCTCACCGGTGACGCCGTTCATCTTACGGGCCTTGTTGAAGTAGCCGTGGAACTGCTTCTCCAGAACGCCATAGATGAACTTGACCTTCTGCTTCTCGCGCAGCTGCATGCCGTACTCAGATTCCTTGCGACGGCGCTTGGGCTGACGGATAGATTCCTTCTTGCTGCTGTAACCGAGCTCAGCGGGATCGATCCCGAGCTGACGGCAGCGCTTAAGAACAGGAGTCCTGTCGATTGCCATATTGATACGATCCTTTCAGTTACACGCGGCGACGCTTCTTGGGGCGGCAGCCGTTGTGCGGGATGGGGGTCTTGTCCTGAATGCTCGAGACCTCGAGGCCAGCAGCCTGGAGGGAGCGGATGGCGGTCTCACGACCGGAGCCGGGGCCCTTGACGAAGACGGAAACCTTCTTCATACCGTGCTCCATGGCCTGCTTGGCAGCAGCCTCGGCAGCCATCTGGGCAGCGAACGGCGTGGACTTACGGGAGCCCTTGAAGCCCACCTGGCCAGCCGACTTCCAGGAAATGACGTTGCCCTGGGGATCGGTGATCGAAACGATCGTGTTATTGAACGTAGAACGGATGTGAGCCTGGCCCACGGAAATGTTCTTACGGTCCGCGCGCTTCAGACGGGCAGCGCGAACGTTCTTCTTAGCAGTAGCCATCTATCTAGCGCTCCTTATTTCTTCTTCTTAGCACCGATCTGACGCTTCGGGCCCTTGCGGGTACGAGCGTTAGTGTGGGTGCGCTGGCCGCGGACCGGGAGGCCCTTGCGGTGACGAAGGCCGCGGTTGCAGCCGATGTCCATAAGGCGCTTGACGTTCTGGTTGCGCTCACGGCGGAGGTCGCCCTCAACCATGATCTGGTTCTTGTCGATATACTCGCGGATGGCGTTAACCTCATCCTCGGTGAGGTCCTTAACGCGCGTATCCACGTTAACGTTGCACTCGACGCAAATCTTCGTCGCAGTGGTGCGGCCGATGCCGTAAATGTAGGTCAGACCGATCTCAACGCGCTTCTCACGCGGGAGGTCGACACCATTAATACGGGCCAACGTAGTCTCCTCTCTTAACCCTGACGCTGCTTATGACGGGGGTTCTCGCAAATGACGAGGACCTTGCCATGGCGCCTAATGATTTTGCACTTATCGCACATCTTCTTGACCGAAGGACGTACCTTCATCGTTCTTCCTTTCGGTAGCGCTCAAACTACTTCCCTACTATCTACTCGCCCAGCCGCAGGCGTTTAAAACTATGGCTGGTCTTCACACACAATCCGACCGTAGGTTGAGCTAAGCCTGCAGTCGGAAATAAGAGTGCGTGTATGCGTGCCGCTATTTGTAGCGATAGGTGATGCGGCCGCGGGTCAGGTCGTACGGGGAAAGCTCCACGACAACCCTGTCACCGGGGAGAATACGGATGTAATTCATTCGAATCTTGCCAGAAATGTTGCACAGAACCGAATGACCGTTCTCGAGCTCGACCTTAAACATGGCATTAGGCAACGGTTCCTTTACCGTACCCTCGAGCTCAATTGCGTCTTCCTTCTTCACAAGCAATCATCTTTCTCTAGAAAACGACAGCGATTGAGTATTCTACAACACGTATACACGCATCGTAATAACTTCGTAATGGCTCCACAACTACGTGGAACTTGTTACATTTGAAATGTAAAACAAAGCCGTTCCCTGATACCCAAGATCGCCTTGAAATGAGAAGGCATAGACCTTGGGGTCATGCCTTCGAAATTGAAAGGCGAGGTTGGGCATCAGGGGGCGGCGACTTTTACATTTCTCCGCCTTGGAGCGAACACCAGGATCCTTGCGCATCGGTGGTGAGAATCACCGGACCGTCATTGGTGATGGCGACGGTGTTCTCGTAGTGCGCGGCGGGCAGGTGGTCGTTGGTGGTGACGATCCAACCGTCGGAGCCCGTGCTCACATGGTTGGAACCCATCGTTACCATCGGCTCGATGGCAATGACCATACCGGCCTGGAGGCGAACGCCCCTCCCCTTCTTTCCATAGTTAGGAACGTTGGGGTCCTCGTGCATCACGCGGCCAATGCCATGACCCACATAGTCACGAAGCACGCCATAACCGTGAGACTCGGCGAGGGACTGGACGGCATAACCAACATCCCCGATATGGTTACCGGGAACAGCCTGCTCAATGGCAGCCTTAAGGCAATCGCGCGTAACCTCGCACAGGGCCTTGGCCTCGGGCGTAGGGGTTCCGACGAAAAACGTCCATGCGTTATCGCCAACCCAACCGTCGACAACGGCTCCCGTATCGATGGAGATGATATCGCCATCGCGCAGGATCATATCGGGGTTGGGAATACCGTGGACCACGGCATCGTTGATCGATGCACAAATGGTCCCCGGGAACCCGCCGTAACCCTTAAAGGCCGGGGTGCCGCCATGCATGCGGATAATCTGCTCCGCGAGCTGATCGAGCTCAAAAGTCGAAACGCCGGGGCGCACCATGGCTCCAACGTGGCGGAGCGCCATCTTAGATAGCGCTCCTGCCTTCTTCATCTGCTCGATTTGCGTTGCAGACTTAATCTTAATCATAGACCGAGGGCCTCTTTGACATCCCCGTATACGGTCTCGCGAGCCTGGTCACCGTTGACCGACTTGAGCAGACCCTGCCCACGATAGTAATCGACAAGCGGGCTCGTGGACTTCTCGTAGACGTCGAGACGGTTCTTGATGGTCTCGGGCTTATCGTCGTCGCGCTGATACATCTCGCCGCTGCATTTGGGGCAGGTAACATCGGCAGCAGTGCCGGTGTAACCGCAGGCGCGGCAGGTGCGACGCGAGGACAGACGATCGATGATGACCTCGGGGGCCACGTCGACCAGAAGGGCGCAGTCGATCTCGCGACCCATGGTGGAGAGCTCGGAATCGAGCGTCACAGCCTGGGCGGTGTTGCGCGGGAAGCCGTCAAGGATGAAGCCCTGCTGGGCGTCATCAGCGGCAAGGCGCTCCTTGACAAGGTCGATCACGAGCTGGTCGGGAACGAGCTCGCCAGCGTCCATGTACTTCTTAGCCTGAATACCAAGCTCGGTGCCACCCTTGACGGCAGCACGCAGCAGGTCGCCCGTGGAGATGTGAGCGACGCCAAACTCGGCGACGAGCTCCTGTGCAACGGTGCCCTTACCGGCACCCGGAGCTCCGAGCAATACGAGGTTCATGAGCAATCCTCCTCTAGCCTATTTAAAGAATCCATCGTAATCATACATCTTGATCTGGCCTTCGAGCTTGTCGACCGTGTCGAGCACGACGCCGACCATGATGAGGATGGACGTGCCGCCAAATGCCTGGATCAGCTGATTGCCCGTGAAGGAGAAGATGATCGAAGGCACGATGGCGATGAGCGCCAAAAAGACAGCGCTGGGAAGCGTAATCTTGTTGAGCGCGTTCTTGATGTAGGCCGCGGTAGCCCTACCCGGACGAACGCCCGGAATAAAGCCGCCCTGCTTCTTAAGGTTGTCGGCCGTGTCATCGGGATTGAACACCATGGAGGTGTAGAAGTACGCGAAGAACACGATGAGGACAACGTTAAGCACCCAGTTGAGCCAACCGGTCGAAAGCGCAGAGGCAACTGCCTGAATCCAGCCGATGCCGGGGAAGAACACGGCAACCTGAGCCGGGAAGTACAGCAGCGCCGAAGCGAAGATGATCGGCACGACACCCGCGGTGTTGACCTTGATGGGCAGGTAGGTGGTCTGGCCACCCATCATGCGACGGCCCACGACGCGCTTAGCGTAGGAGACCGGAATGCGGCGCTGGCCGCGCTCAAGGAAAACGATCAGCGGGATAACCAGCAGGATGATGGCGCAGATGATCACCATAGTGATGATGCCACCGCCATTGCCCTCGGTGCTGGAGAAGATCGCCTGCGGCAGACCGGCCATGATGTTCGCAAAGATGATCAGCGACATGCCATTGCCGATACCGCGCTGGGTAATGAGCTCACCAATCCACATGATCAGCATGGCGCCCGCGGTGAGCGTGCCGACGATCATGAGGTCGAAGATGATCTCGGGAGCGGCGGCGCCATTAAAGCTGATGCCGAAGCTCTTAAAGAGGAAGAGGTAACCCACGGAGTTGAGGATTGCCAGAGCCAGGGTGAGGTAACGCGAATACTGCGTAATCTTGGTCTGACCGACCTCGCCCTCGCGGGAAAGCTCATGCAGGGAAGGCACAACGGCCTGGAGCATCTGGAGGATGATCGAGCTGGTGATGTAAGGCATGATGCCCAGCGAAAACACCGACACATAGCTCAACGCGCCGCCAGAGAAAAGATTCAGGAGGGCCATAGCACCTGCGGCGACCGAATTGTTATCGGTCGAGAAAAGGCCCAGCATCCCCTGGAAGGGAATGCCGGGCACAGGAACGTGCGCACCAATGCGGTACACGACGAGCATAGCTATGGTAAAAAGAATCTTTTCGCGCAGTTCTTTGATGCGGAAAGCATTCTTAAGACCATTTAGCACGGCAGCTCGACCTTTCCGCCGGCGGCCTCGATCTTGGCCTGCGCAGAAGCGCTGACCTTGTCGACCTTGACCGTGAACTTCTTGGTAAGCTCACCATTGCCGAGCACCTTGACGGGCTCGAACTCGCTCTTGGTGATGCGAGCGGCCTTAAGAGCGGCACCGTCGATCACAGCGCCATCCTCGAACTTACGCTCGAGACGCTCAACGTTAACAGCGGTGTACTCGATACGACGGGGGTTGCGGAAGCCCGGAAGCTTGGGCAGGCGCATAGCCAGCGGAGTCTGGCCACCCTCGAAGCCGGCACCCTTGGTGCCGCCAGAGCGAGAGCCCTGGCCCTTCTGGCCGCGGCCAGAAGTGGTGCCGTGACCCGAAGAATTGCCACGGCCAACGCGCTTGCGGTTCTTGGTGGAACCGGGCGCGGGAGTAAGATCGTGAAGCTGCATTTGCTACTCCTCTACAATCTCGACAAGGTGCTTGACCTTGAAGATCATGCCGCGGACGGACTCGTTGTCAGTAATCTCGCGAACCTCGCGGATCCTGTGGAGACCGAGGGCACGGACAGTACGGACCTGGTCCTGCTTGCAACCGTTGGTGCTGCGGACCTGCTTGATCTTGATGGTGTCAGCCATGCTTAGTTCTCCTTACCGACGAACATCTCAGAGACCGTCAGGCCACGGCGAGCCGCGACGTCCTCAGGGCTGGAGAGCTCCTTGAGGCCCTCGACGGCAGCCTTGATGATGTTGAGGCCGTTATCGGTACCGAGGGACTTGGACAGGACGTTCTTGATGCCAGCAAGCTCAAAGAGGGGACGCACAGCGCCGCCGGCGATAACGCCGGTACCCTCGACAGCGGGCTTGATGATGATGCGGCCGGCACCAAAGTGGCCGATAACCTCGTGCGGAATGGTGCCCTCTTCGGTCACCGGCACGTGGAACATGTTCTTCTTGGCATCGAGAGACGCCTTGGAGATGGCCATGGGCACCTCAGCGGACTTGCCCATGCCAACGCCGACGTTGCCCTTGCCGTCGCCAACGACGACGAGAGCGACGAGGCTCATGCGACGACCGCCCTTGACGGTCTTCGACACGCGGTTGATGTAAACGACGCGCTCCTCGAACTCGGAGGCCTCGCGCTGCTGCTTCTGATTACGAGCCATGTGCTACATACCTCCTAGAACTCGAGACCGGCGGCACGAGCACCGTCGGCGAGGGCCTTGACGCGGCCATGGTAGATACGGCCACCGCGATCGAAGGCGACCTTGGTGATGCCGGCCTCGATGGCACGCTTGCCAACGAGCTGACCGACCTTCTCCGCAGCCTCCTTGTTCGAGGTGTGGGTGCCCTTGAACTCGGCCTCGAGGGTCGAGGCAGAGACGAGCGTCAGGCTGGAGCCCTTGCTGTCGTCGATGATCTGGGCATAGATGTTGGCGTTAGTACGGGTCACGCGAAGACGCGGACGCTCGGCGGTACCCGAGATCTTGCCGCGAACACGACGCTGACGACGCTTGAGGCCTTCCAGCTTCGCCTTATGCTTGTTCATACGTAAACTCCTAAAAAGGTTGATCTTGCCAGCACCTAACGGGGTGCTGGTCTTATGCGAGTGAGTCGGTTACGACTACTTGGCGGCCTTACCCAGCTTGCGGCGGATGTGCTCGCCAACGTAGTGGATACCCTTGCCCTTGTAAGGCTCGGGAGGACGATGGCCGCGGATCTCAGCGGCGATCTGACCGACCTGCTGCTTGTTGATACCCTTGACGTTCACGTGGGTGTTGTCGGGAACCTCGAAGGTGATACCCTCGGGAGCCTCGACGATCACGGGGTGCGAGAAGCCCAGGGAGAACTCGAGGTTCTTGCCCTTCTGCTGCACGCGGTAACCGACGCCGGCGAGCTCGAGCTTCTTCTCGAAGCCCTCGGAAACGCCAACAACCATGTTGTGGATGAGGGCGCGGGTGAGGCCGTGGCGGGCACGGGTCTCACGCTCGTCGTCGGGACGGGAAACGGTGAGGACGTTGTCCTCGATATTGATAGCGAGCTTCTCATAGACATCGAGCTCGAGCTGGCCCTTGGGGCCCTTGACGACAACGTTGTTGCCGTTGACTGCCACTTCGACTCCGGCGGGAATCTGGACAGGCTTATTACCGATACGAGACACGGTGATCTCCTTTCCTTCTACCTACCGAGCGAATTACCAGACGTAAGCGATGATCTCGCCGCCGACGTTGTGCTTGCGAGCATCGCGGTCGGTCATGACGCCATGGCTGGTGGAAATAATGGCGGTACCAAGGCCACCGCGGACGCGGGGCATGTCGGCAACGCCGGTGTACTTACGCAGGCCCGGCTTGGAAATGCGGCGGATGCCGTTGATGACCTTAGCCTTCTTGGGACCATACTTAAGCGTGATGTGCAGAGTCTTCTGGGGAACGGTGTCCTCGACATCGTAGCCCTCGATGTAGCCCTCCTCGTGCAGAACACGAGCGATCTCGACGAGCTTCTTGCTGCTCGGCATGGAGACCGTGGCCTTGTTCACAGAGTTAGCGTTACGAATGCGCGTAAGCATATCTGCGATCGGGTCTGTAAGGTTCATACAGATTCTCCTTCGTTCTTGATGAACACGTGCTCTTGGTTCTTCGCCGCCCTTAACGGCAAAGCCTAACTAGCACGTTTTCCCTGTTCCAAACGGATGCTTGAAACGCTGGTAGTGACTTACCAGCTGGCCTTCTTAACGCCGGGAAGCTCGCCCTTGAGTGCAAGCTCGCGGAAGCAGACACGGCACAGGCCGAACTTGCGGTACACAGAGTGCGGACGGCCGCAGCGCTGGCAGCGCGTGTACTCACGAGTAGAGAACTTCTGCTTGCGATTGCACTTGACGATCATCGATGTCTTAGCCACTTATATCCTCCTCACATAGAGTATTGTTCGCCCCAAGCGCCGCCCCCTTGTGGGAACGGCGCTTATAGGGCAGGTGAACCTATTTCTTGAACGGGAAACCAAAGGCGTCCAGAAGGGCCTTGGCCTCCTCATCGGTGTTGGCGGTGGTCACGAAAGTGATGTCCATACCACGCTGGTGATCGACGGAGTCAAAGTCGATCTCGGGGAAGATGAGCTGCTCGGTGACGCCCATGGAGAAGTTACCACGGCCGTCGAAGCTCTTGGCGGAGATGCCGCGGAAGTCGCGGATACGAGGGATAGCGACGGAGGTCAGACGATCGAAGAACTCCCACATACGGTCGCCACGCAGGGTAACCTTGCAGCCGATCGGCATACCAGCGCGCAGGCGGAAGGTAGCGATGGACTTGCGGGCACGGGTGATCATCGGCTGCTGGCCGGTGATGGCGCGCAGGTCGCGCACGGCACCGTCGATGGCCTTGGAATCGGTAGCGGCCTCGCCGACACCCATGTTCACGACGATCTTCTCAAACTTGGGGATCATCATGACGTTCTCGTACTGGAACTTGTCCTGAAGCTGCTGCTTGACCTCGTTGTTGTACTTGGCCTTCAGACGCGGCACATACTTCTCTTCTGCCATTGTTCACTCCTTCTTGGGGTTTTAAGCACGGGGCGTGGCCACGGTGGGTTGTCCTCGTGCCTCCTGACTGCATCCGCGCCGCTCATGGCATTTCGCGGTTTGGACTCGACGCAGCAGGAGCCGACAAAACAATCGGTACTATACGCGCATTGGGTGCGTATTTCCAGAAAAACATCGTCTGCCTGCACAACTCCACAACTCCCCCGCACAAATGGGTCCCAAAAAGCCGTTGCGGTGAAATAGGGACTGTTTGGCGGCCTAACAGGCTTAAACAATCCGTATTTCACCGCAACTCATATATGAGGCGTTATTTTTGGCGAGGCAGGACCAGGTTGAGGACGACGGCGACAAGTGCGGCGACGGCAATGGAGGATCCGCCAAAGACGGTGTCGACCCATGCGGGGAATCCAGCGCCGGCAAGCGCGCCGGCCGTGCGCTCAATGCCCGTGCCAAAGGCGATAGAGAGACCCATGAGCGTGGTATCGCGCTGAGACAGGCCGTGGCGGGAAAACATGACCACACCGTTCATGCCGATGGTTGCGAACACGCCAATGGTGGCGCCGCCAATCACCGGTTGCGGAATGGACGTGAGCACTGCCGCGCACTTGGGCAGCAGGCCCGCGACGAGCAGAATGGCGGCTGCGAGCGTAAAGACCATACGGTTGACGACCTTGTTCTCGGCGATGATGCCCACATTCTGGCCAAAGGTTGCCGTGGGGACGCCGCCCAAAAAGCCCGAGAGCATACCGACGAGACCATTGGCGATCAATCCGCCCGAGATCTGACTATCGGTCGCGGGGGTATCGAGCGCCGCAGAGGACACGGCGGCAAACTCTCCCATAACCTGCACGGCGTTCACGATGGCCACAACGCCCACCACGGCACACGCCGCTGGATCGAACACCAGACGATGGGCGCCAAACGCCGGAGGGGCAAACCAACTTGCAGTCGCGACAGCCGATAAGTCGACCATGCCCAACACCGCCGCAACGACAAAACCTGCGCAGATACCGGCCAGGATGCTGCCCAGCTTGAGGGCGCCCTTGCCGTAGTTACCGACCATAAAGGTGACGACAAACGTCACGAGCGCGACGGTCCAGTTGGTGACGCTGCCAAAATCGGCCGCGCCCTCCCCGCCTGCCATGGACGCCACGGCAACCGGGCACAGCGACAGGCCAATGACAAAGATGACGGTACCGAGCACCGGAGCTGGGAACAGAAAGCTCAAGCGCTTAAACAAAAGACCAAAGAGCACGACGAGCGCGCCGCCGATAACTTGAGCGCCCAGCACGGCCTCGAAACCAAGCTCAAGACCGACCGCTTTAAGTGCCGGCACGAAGGTAAAGCTCGCGCCCATCACGATGGGCAAGCCCGAGCCGACGATGCCTTTTATGGGGAACTGTTGAAGGAAAATGTCAAGCGCCGAGAGGACGAGCGACGCCTGAATGACGGCGGCTTCCTCTTGAGGCGTGAAGCCGCAGACCGACGCGATGATGATAGCGGGCGTGACGATACCCGCGAATGCCGCCAGTACATGCTGCAGTGCATGGGGCAATACCTGCACAAACGAAACTTTTCCCGTACGTTCGAACAGGGCGTCCCCTGCCACCGACTCTGCCATTTGCGCCTCCCATACCCCAGGCAGCGGCCCTATGCCGCCCAACGGGCGGACATTATAGGGCATATGGCACAGGTAGCATTTTGATCCGCATGCGGCAGAGGGCTGGGGTAGCTAATTTGGGACGGGGCTCTTTTAGCTACCCAACAGTGAGCGAACGCCTCGAGATGATTTTTCTGGGACGGGGATTTAAAAACCATTGCGTACCTAATGATTTTTTAATCCCCGTCCCAGAAAAATCATCGAGCAGGCAGGGTAGCTAAAAGAGCCCCGTCCCAAATTAGCTACCCCTGGGATGCGACTAGCGCTTGCGGGGGACGAGCTTGGTGCGACGCAGATGGATCATCTCGGCGGCGATGGAGATGGCGATCTCTTCGGGGTCCTCGGCCTGAATGGCAACGCCGATCGGCAGGTGCAGCTCGTCGATCTGGTCCTGCGTAAAGCCCTCCTGCTCCAAGCGAGCCCGCACAAAGGCCGTCTTGCGGCGCGAACCCAGGCAACCCAAATAGGCGGGCTTGGCGCGCAAGGCCTGAATCACCACATCGATATCGGACTTGTGGCCCGCCGTGGCGACGACTACCAGATCGCGCGGACCGATGGGGCATTGCTCGTCCAGGTTCTTGTAGTCGACCAGACGACGGTCGTAGACGCCGGGTACCCATTCGGGCGTCAACGTGCCGGGGCGGTCATCGCACGCCACGACGGCAAAGCCCGCCGCCGTGAGCACGCGCGCCGTCGCGGCGCCCACGTGACCGCAGCCAAAGATGTAGGTCAGGCCCTCGGGGCAAAGCGTCTCGATGTGCGCCGGGGGAATCTCGGAGGCGGCGTTGGTGTAGGTGACCTTACTCCCCTCTTCCGTCAGCGAAAGCCCGGGGCAGCCGGCAATGGTGCGGCGCGACTCCTCGCCATGGTATTCGGCAGCGTCGCTTTCGAGCGCGCTTGCGATAAACGGTTCAAAGTCGATGACGAAGTCGCCGATGCGTCGATACGCCAAGACGTCGGCAACCGACTGGAACAACGGCGCCTGCGATGCATCCAGGTGCAGATAGCACAGGCAGATGGCTCCGCCGCAGATCATGCCGGTATCGGAGTTCTCGCCGCCCATGGTGTAGCGGACCAGGCGCGACTGCCCTGCGGCCAACAGCTCGCGCGCCTCGTCCAGCGCAAAGAGCTCGATCTTACCGCCGCCGATGGTGCCCGCTTGGCTGCCATCGGCAAAGACGGCCATCCAGGCACCCACGCCGCGCGGCGATGACCCTGCCGTGCCGGCAACTACCACCAGCTCGCACGTCCTACCAGCCTTCAGAGCGCCAAGCGCAGCATTCACCACATCGAGCTTTTCCATCGTCGCTTCCTATCCCCTAAAAACGTCGGTGAACATGGCGAGCGCCTCGAGTACGCCGCCGCCGACCGACGTCGCCTTGTCCGAAATATAGTTGATGTAGCTGGCGTCGCCGCGCGGGTCGACGTCGGCACATTTAAAGCCCTCGGTCACCAGAACGCCGTCGGCCAAAAGGCCGCGCAAGCAGCCGTCAATCTGCGTGACCATGGGAGTGTCGCCCGCATACCCGATCACATCGCCGGCACTCACGATGTCGCCGATCACATGGTCGGACCTAAACACACCGGCGGCGGGGCTGTGGATAACGCGCTCCTTGCCATACCCGGCGATGACACCCGGCACGCCCGTATTGGGCTGGGGCGAGCCCTGGGTGATGACGCGGCCGAGGAAATGACCGCGCATGGTCTCGACCACGGCATCGCAATCGACCGGCGCGGTAAAGCCCGGTCCTACGGCGATGACGACAGGCGCCATATCGCGCGTGGTGCCCAAATTGCGCTTGGCCAGGATCGCGTCGACCACAGCAGCGGGCTTAAGTTCGTCGAGCATCTTGGCCTGGGGATCCACCACGACGGCGACATCTCCGGCCTGGGTAATTGCAAGCGCCTCTGCCGGCGTCTGCGCCAAGCGAGCGCGAATGCCCTCAACCTGAGCCTCGCCCAGGCGAATGGCCTCGCAAAAACTGATCGTGCGACGGATGCACGTGGGAACCGCGATATCGGCCATAACGACCGACACGCCGGCGCGCACCAAACGGGCGGCGACGCCCGTGGCGATATCGCCGGCGCCGCGAACATAAACGAGCATTTCCGGGGCACCTCCCTGTGCTACGGTTTGAACAGAGCAAAAGCGGTTCGACCGCTACTCTGATGATTATTTATTATCACAGTATTATACGGCGGTGAACAGATGGAAACGGTTAGCGGCAATCTCGCCTCGGCGCTCAGGATCGAGCCGGGCATTACCGCGATTATCGGCAGCGGCGGCAAGTCGACCTTGCTAAAGACGCTCGGCCTTGAGCTTATGCGCGCGGGCGGCCGCGTGCTCCTCTGCACCACCACGCATATGTTTCCCGTCGCCGGCGTGCCATGGGACGGGTCGAGTCGTCGCCTGGACGCCGCACCTTGGAAGCCGGGCGCCGCACATGTCCCCGGTTGCACCTGCGAGGCCTGCGCGGGCCTTGCGCGGGGAAGCATCTGCCAAGCAGGTGTCTTGGACCCCGAGACGGGCAAGCTCTCCGCCCCCGCCGAGCCGCTCGGCAAGCTGGCACAGCGCTTTAACTACGTCTTGGCCGAGGCGGACGGCAGCAAGCGGCTCCCGCTCAAAGCCCACGCTGCCTGGGAGCCGGTGATTCCCTCTGGCACGGCCAACATCGTCTGGATCGTTGGCGCCTCGGGGCTCGGCAAGCCCATCAACGAAGCCGTCCACCGCCCCGAGCTCTTTTGCGAGCGTTGCGGCTGCGAGACCACCGATACCGCCACGCCCGAGCGCGTCGCCCAGGTGCTCAATGCCGAGATGCAGGCGCTGAGGCTCGACGCCGCGCGCGTCATGCTCAACCAAGTCGACACGCTCAGCGACCCCACGATGGCCGACCGCTTCGAGGCTGCCCTCGGCCGTCCCGTCGTCGCCACCAGCCTCCAGGGGTAGCTAATTTGGGACGGGGCTCTTTTAGCTACCCCATGTTGAGAGAAAAAACATCAGGTAGGCAGGGTAGCTAAAAGAGCCCCGTCCCAAATTAGCTACCCTGGCGGCACCCCCTGCTAGCGAGGCGCGTAGCAGGCCGCAACGTGTTCTGAGACGCGGCGCTGGCCCTTGGCGGTGTCGACATCCCACAGCTCGTAGGCACGTGCCTCGACCAACTGGATATCGGCACGGCCGCGCAGCAGCGACGATCCGCCGTCCTTGCCCTTAAGCCCCATAAGGTTAGGAAAGAAGCTCGCGGGGAACAGCACCGGAGAGGCCGGCTCGCCGTTCAGGGCAAGACGCACGGGCGCGACACCGCCGTTGGCCTTAAAAGCACCGGCGAGTGCCTCAAAAGAATCCGAACTCACGAGCGGCTGGTCGCCCGGCAAAAAGAGGCAACCTTTCCAGTTGCGTTCGACTCCCCACGAAAGGCCCGCACGGACGCTTTCGCTGCGCAGCTCGCCCTCGTGCAGCGCGCACGGGCAATGCTTGTCCTCGCAAATCTGAGCAACCTCGGGCCAACGCGTCGAAACCACAACGTCAAAGCCCCGGGGAACCGAATCGATGGTCCGGGCAATCAGCGGCTCGCCATAGATATCGGCAAGCATCTTGTTAGAGCCAAACCGCTTGCCCTCGCCCGAAGCCATAATGACGCAACCAAGTTTCATGGCGATACCTCCCCTGAAGCCATCGTACCCATAACGCGCGTCGCGGGGCATCTACATCGAAAGCGCTTATCCCGCACGCCCACGATGCAAAAAGGGGGCACCCCGCCGGTTGGCAGAGCGCCCCCTTTACATGGCTTACCTCAACCCGGCTTTAGGCCTGGAACCAACGGACGGCGTTGCGCTCATAACGCAGCGACACTTTCGTTATTTGCGAACAAGTGGGGTTTATGGCAAAGTGTGCCCAAACTAATTTTTAGGAAGGCACCGATGACCCCCGCACAGATTGAGTTTTATAAGCGCCTTGCACACGGCCTGGCGCTCCAGTTTGGCCCCAACTGCGAAGTCGTCGTCCACGATCTGGAGACCGAGGACGTGGATCACTCTATCGTGGTGATCGAAAACGGCCATGTAAGCGGACGCAAACTGGGTGACGGTCCCAGCCATATTGTGTTTGAGTCCATGCACGAGGACACCACCGACGTGCACGACCGCGAGCCATACCTCACCAAAACCGCCGATGGCAAGCTGCTTAAGTCCTCGACCATCTTTATCCGCAACGACGAGGGCAAGCCTGTCGGCATTTTGGGCATTAACTTTGACATTACGCTCATGAAAGCTTTTGAGCGCTCGCTCGATGCCTTTACCGGCACCGACGGCACGGGCTACACCGAGCCCGAGCCCATTACCAAAACCATCGGCGACCTGCTCGAAGATCTGCTGCGCGAGTGCGAGCAATACGTGGGCAAGCCCGCAGCCCTTATGACCAAAGATGAGCGCATTCGCGCCATTGGCTACCTCGACCGTCGCGGCGCCTTCCTCATTTCCAAGTCGAGCGAGCGTGCCTGCGAGTTCTTTGGCATCTCTAAGTACAGCTTCTATAGCTACCTCAACGAGGCAAAGGCTGCCGCCGGCGACAAGTAGGCAACTCGGCCGGATCGCCCTCCCCTTTTGGGCGTGAGTTCTGGAATGCACGAATCCGAGAGTCGGCCGCAAGGCAAGTTCCATATAATCGAAGGACGAGACAGTTCGAAAGGATGGAACAAGATGGGGTCGAGCAACGCATCGCGCAACGGCCACGGAGGCTTCGCTTCTGCCGTCAGGCATGCGAAACGCGCGTTTGACGAGGGCGAAGACGATCTGTTTGCGTTGAGTCTCGACGACGTGATGAGCGATCGCCCCTGGACAGCCGACGAGCACATGAGCGGCAAAACCCATTCGGCAGGCGATCCTTCCGAGACGGCATCGTTTATCGCCGCGGCGCAGCATCTTGCGCCCGAACCGCCCGTTGCAGATCTCGACGACTTTGCGACCCGTCAGCTTGCTTTCGATTCCTGGGCTGATGCCGATCTGGACGAAACATCTGCCGGCGCGCCGACGCTCGGCGAGCCGGTAAATCCGCTTGTCGCCGCGTCCGCTTCCGAATACGAGCCGGACGACCATGCGCAAGCTATGCCCACATCCTCATACACCGATAACCACACTGACAACGGCGATTATTATGGCGACTACTACGCCGCGGAAGAGGCGCCGCGCTTTTTGGATTTCAATCCAGTAGCAAAGATTATTTTTATAGCGATTGTCGTGGTGCTACTTGGCGTCATTGCGTTTGAGGGATTCCAGCTGTTCCGCAGCCCCGTCGAGTCCGAATCGGCAACGCAGCAAAAAGAAGACGAGAGCAACGACTACCTCGACGTCAACAACCTCAAGGACGACCCCAACGACGGGGACGAGTAGCGGGGGCTGAGGGCGGCTGAAGCGTCCATATGTAGCACCAGCTTCTACGTGCTGTTTTGTTATCCAGTTACACTTTTCCAGATGTTGAGACCGTCAGATTCGACACTTTTCCGTACTTTTGAGGTGCCGATTTCGACACTTTTCCGTACTTTTATAAGTCTGATTTCGACACTTTTCCGGATGTTGGCGGAATAATTGCCGCGTAATCAGGCGCCGTCTGCACATCATTTCGCAGGCGGCGCTTGATTTGTGTCCGCGCGTGCTGATAGACTCCATCGTGCCCGCAAGGAGCGGGCGCGTTTTATCCAGAGTCGGGGTAGAGAGTTGGCTCCACGATCCCGACGCCAACCGGCCAAGAGGCACGGTGGCCCTGCCAACATCGATGAAAGGAGTCCGTATGGACAATTTCTCCGTGCGCAGTGAGCGCAACTTCCACAACCTGGCAGCCAAGCCAAAACGAATACATCTTCTGGACAAGCCGAACGGCTATGCCTCGGCCATGGTCAAGAGCAGTCTCTCCCACCAGATGCGCTTTACGGTACAGAAGCTCGAGGAAGAGCTCTGCGCCGCCGGCAATCCGCACGTACTGCAGATCAAGCTGCTCGGAGACGACTCGCGCGAGCCGTCGAGTTGGAAGTTGTTTGCAGACGGCATGTGCGTTGCGGACGGATCCGGCGCCTTTGCCCGCGAGTGCTTCTGCGAGGGAGCCGAGGTATTCCTGGACCTGTGTCGCGATGCCGTGCGCGCGGCCGAACTGCACCAGTGGAGCCAGAGGGAGTACGAGCTGCTGAGTGCGGCCCGCGGGATTGCGAGGGTGTAGACGGGCGGAAATAGACTTGCGCACCCCAATGTCGCCAAAACGACAATACCGTAGCCCTTAGCCACCGTCGCGCGCGGCCACATAGGCCACACGGTGTCAAAAAACTGACACTTGTGTATGCCTTTTGACATACACAAGTGTCAGTAATCTAAACTGGGCAACCACAACGGCATATGCAACGGCCGATAGCTCGCCAATCACGACATGCCCGCCTTCCGCGACCTGATTGCCGAAGTACCGGCACCCAGCAACGATTGCGTCGACATTTCGAGCGACATGCGGCTTGGAAGGGCTGATGAGAGATGGTTGAATGCTTGGTACGAGAGAGTGTAGTTCAGCAAAATCAGCCTAGACAGTGTGCCCCTCTGGTTCGAAGAACCTTGTCGAGATACTCGATAACCATACGCGCGGTTTCTTCGTTCACCTCATCCGCCGCGATGCAAAGTTTCGCATGGACCAGATTCCTCTTCTTGCGAATCTGGTGAGCCATGTCCGCCTCCTTCATCCAACGAGGCCTCTCCAGATACTTAATCTCGTTGATGTAGTCGATAAGGGCCGCGGGTTTCATCCTGCCGCTCTTCCTGTCCCGCACCATATACTTTTCCGCAAAGTAGTTAACGTGCTTGATTTCGGAAATCCAGTCGATAAGAACCGCCTCAAGAATGGAACCGGCAAGAATGATTGCCGCCTTATAAGCGCCGTGCGAAAAACAAGTATTTAGCTCACGGATGTCCGAGGAAAGGAAAGTGCGTAACTGTTCCTCGTTATATGCCTGAATCCTATCGGCGATTTCGGCGTTAAGGATCTCTTCCGCCGCAGACGGTTCCGCACCCTTTAGGCCTTCGAGGTCTTGGTAGTTCCTCGGAGCACGTCCGGACAGGATGGCATATTCGGTGAGATAGTACTGCTCGTCCATCGATGGTTCGACAACGGGAAAAACACTGAGGTCGCGAAGCGCTAGACGCTTCATGATGACGCCACCTGCCAACGATGACAGGGCCTGCTTTGCGATATCGCTGGAAAGGTAGAAGCAGAGGTACTCCGGAGATATCCCGTTGGCACGAATAACAGCCATGCTCGTGCCCGCATAAACGGGCTCTTGCCCATCGCGGTCAAAGACGATGGCATGATTCTCCTCGCCAATGAGGCACATGACAATATCACCCTTGCGCAGGGGCACCGTTGTTGCCTCGCCCCGCTCCAATGAGTCAAGATCAACTGGGAATCTAATGTTTCTTGGCCTGAGAACCAAGACGTTTCTGGCGGCGTCAGTAACCTTTCGCGGCATAAGAATGTTGGCGACTTTCGAAAGCTCTACGGTCTTTGAACTCGCAAGCGTGCTACGTATCTTACGATTTCGAGGAGAATAGAACGCGGGGGTAAATCTTCCTTCTATAAGTTCGCTTGGAGGCATACCGAAAAAAGCTCCACACTTGGATGGACAGTCAGGAGCCCCTCCATTTGCATAGTCTTCGACCGCCCGAAGATATGCGAGGAAATCGTCGCTGAAGCGATCGACCGGAATCTTGCAGAGACCGTCAGTCTTACGCGAGCCACGTGCCTTGGCGACAAGCGGTTTCTTGAGCTTGAGCGTCGAAAATCGACACTCTCCGAAGCCGGGTCGTGCGAAAACATAAAGCATGAGAAAAAGCGAGGTCCCAGACAAGATGTCCCCGAGCTCAAAGGCGCCGCGCAGGATGTAACCATCCGGAATAAGACTGCGCTTCTTGCCGGTGTCGAAGAAACCGCGAGCGCCCACAAAGGCGTACTCATCCGACTCATCTGAGAATACGAGCTCGGCCAGCTCGTCATGATTTCCCGTAACGAGAAAGCCCTCGCGGTTATCTAAACACTTTTGCAAGTCAATCGTCATCGCATCCTCCAACAACCATGCCGCGCGGTCCATGCCATAGAAGTAGTTGTATATCCCCTCGATGCACTTGCGTAATACTTCATCAGGGCAATTGAACTCGGGAAGTTTGCAGACCCCGTTACATACAGTAAGCCTTGTGGCGACGCAAGTCTCCGTGTTTTAGGCCAAAGAGTCTAGAAACTCTTGAGCCCTTCTTCGCCCCAAAACTTGTCGCAGTATAATGTTGCGAACGCATTTGTATTGCATTTCGAGCGATGGGAGCGCAGATGCCCGATAGCTACAAGCAGCTCATCAAGAGCAACGCCGACGAGACCGAGATCAGAAGCTTCCTGGTGGACGGCGACCAGGTCTCCGTGACCCTGCGCATCCCCGACACCCTGCGCGATGCGGCGAAGGAGGAGGCGGCCCTGCGGGGCATGAGCTTCTCCGCCTTCGTGCGCACCTGCATGATCGAAGAGCTCGCGAAGAAGGGGGCGTGAGCATGATCCGGGTCAAGACTCTCACCATCCAGCTCATAGACGCGCAACCGGACCGCATCCGCATCTGCCGCATCGACGGCGAGTCGCTTGTGACCGTCGTCGTTCCAAGGGAGGACCTTACCGAGGCGAAGTCGCTGCCGAACATCCCGCAGCGCGGCATCTACTACCTGCTCGACGAGGACCACGGCAACGTGAGCCGCGTCTACGCCGGACAGACGACCCAGGGTATCGCCCGGCTCGACGCACACAAGGCAAAGAAGGAGTTCTGGAACAAGGCCATCATGTTCCTCGATGACGACCAGAACATCAGCAGGGATGCGCTGGACGTCCTCGAAGCGAAGGCCATCGACTACGTGCGCACCCACGGCTCGTACGAGACCGACAACTCGGCGACGCCCAAGCCCTACGTCGACCCGTACAAGGAAGAGGCCGTCGAGCGCCTGCACGAGAGGATCCTCTTCAGGATGGCGGCTCTGGGGTACGACCTCAACAGGGTCGACCAGGGTCCCGCGGGTGCGCCGGCAATCTTCCACACGAAGAAGAATGGCATACGCGGGGTGGGGCGCTACGACAAGGCCACCGGGCGCTTCACCGTGCTCGCCGGCTCGAAAGTTAATCTCTCGAGGCCCGTGCTGAAAAACGCGGGCGTCGCGGCCGTGCGCAGGGCAATCTTCGACGATTCGGGCGGCATCGCAGAACTCGTCGAGGACCTCGAGTTCCCGACGCCCAGCGCCGCAGCGGTGTTCGTGCTCGGCGGCAGCCAGAACGGCTGGATCGAATGGGTAAACGACGACGGAGAAACGCTCAACCAAGTCTATAGAAGTGAGGAAAACTAGATGAACAAGCAGCAGCTGGCCTCCAAGATATGGGAGTCCGCCAACAAGATGCGATCCAAGATCGAGGCTAACGAGTACAAGGACTACATTCTGGGATTCATCTTCTACAAGTTCCTGTCCGAGACCGAGGTTGCCCGCCTGAAGGCGCGCGACTTCGCCGAGGAGGACCTGCCCAGCCTGGTGGAAGACGACGAGGAGACGGTCGAGTTCGTCAAGGGCGAGTGCGGCTACTTCATCGCCTACGACAACCTCTTCTCCACCTGGGTGGCAAAGGGCGGCGACTTCGAGATTTCGAACGTTCGCGACGCGCTTTCCGCTTTCAGCCGCAATATCGATCCTGCACGCAAGCGCGTCTTCGACGGCATCTTCGACACGCTGCAGACTGGCCTCTCCAAGTTGGGCACCGATGCGCGCAGCCAGTCCAAGGCCGCTCGCGACCTCATCTACCTCATCAAGGACATCCCGATGGACGGCCGCCAGGACTATGATGTGCTCGGCTTCATCTACGAGTACCTCATCAGCAACTTCGCCGCCAACGCCGGCAAGAAGGCCGGCGAGTTCTACACGCCGCACGAGGTGTCCATGCTTATGAGCGAGATAGTCTCGTGGCACCTGGCCGGACGCGAGAACATTACCATCTACGACCCCACGAGCGGCTCGGGATCGCTACTCATCAACATCGGCAAGGCTGTGGCGCGCCGCAATGGCGACCCGGACTCCATCAAGTACTACGCTCAGGAGCTCAAGGAAAACACCTACAATCTCACGCGCATGAACCTGGTGATGCGCGGCATCCTTCCCGACAACATCGTGGCCAGAAACGGCGACACACTCGAGGACGACTGGCCGTGGTTCGACACGGTGGAGAACAAGGATGAGACCTACGACCCGCTGTTCGTTGATGCCGTGGTGTCAAACCCCCCCTATTCTCAGAACTGGGATCCGGAAGATAAGGAGCTCGACCCGCGCTTCAAGTTCGGTGTGGCGCCCAAGTCCAAGGCAGACTACGCTTTTTTGCTGCACGACCTATACCACCTGCGCCCCGACGGCATCATGTGCATCGTCTTGCCGCACGGCGTGCTGTTCCGCGGCGGCGAGGAAGGCACCATCCGAAAAAACTTGGTGGAGAACCGCCATATCCAGGCCATCATAGGTCTTCCTGCCAACATCTTCTTCGGCACGGGCATTCCCACCATCATCATGGTGCTGCGCAAGCAGCGCGAGACGAGCGACGTCTTGGTGGTGGACGCTTCCAAGCACTTCGTGAAAGAAGGCAAGAACAACAAGCTGCGGGCAAGCGACATCAAGCGTATCGTCGACGCTGTGACAACGAACGCGACCGTCGGCAAGTTCAGCCGCCTGGTTCCCATCGACGAGATCCGCGCCAACGACTACAACCTCAACATCCCGCGCTATGTGGACTCGAGCACGGCCGCCGAAAGCTGGGACGTGTATGCCACCATGTTCGGCGGCGTGCCGAAGGCCGAGGTCGACGCGCTCGAGCGCTATTGGAAGGTATGGCCGAGCCTCAAAGGGCAACTCTACCGTGACGCAGGTGGATCGTGTCTTGTGCCCGCGACCGACGACGTTGCGCAAGCGGCGAAGGAAAATACCGATGTCCGTGCCTTTCTGGACGGATACCGTAATGCGATAAGCCATTTACCTGCTACGCTGCGAAGCCGCTTGGTAGACGGCGCCGATGAAGTTGATACCGTGGCGGAGGAAGAGGTCATCGCGGCGCTATTGAAAGACGCGCTGGCGGGCATGGCCCTGGTCGACGGCTACGACGCCTACCAGGCGCTCGACGATGCCTGGGTGGGAATCTCCGGCGATTTGGAGATCATCCAGACTGAGGGGAAAACCGCCGTGCGCAAGGTAGACCCGAACATGGTGGTCAAGAAGAAGAACGGCAAAGACGTCGAGGTACAGGACGGTTGGGCTGGCCGAATCCTGCCGTTTGCGCTTGTGCAAGAGCACCTGCTTGCCGAAGACGTCAAGGAGATTAGTTCCCGTGATTTCCGTCTAGGCGAGATATCGCAGGAAATAGACGAGATTCTCGAGAGCTTCGACGAGGAGGACAAGGGGTCTTCCGCTGCCGTCAACGACGAAGGTTCGTTTGTGGCGACTGAGCTCAAGAAGGCTGTGAAGGCTATCGGAAAACACCCCGAAAACGATTTCGAGCAAGGTCTGGTTCGTGCGCAGGCGCTGTTCGATGAGGAGAAAAGCCTCAAGAAGGCAAACAAGGAAGCGAGAGTGGCTCTTGAGGAGGCGACCAAGGAGATCATTGAGGGCCTGACCGATGCCCAACGCGACGATCTATTGGTTGCCAAGTGGATAGAGCCGTTGCAGGCCGAGCTTCTGGCTCTTCCCGAAACCGTTGTGAGCGACTTCATCGCGAAGGTAGCTGCGCTCAACGCCAAATACGCGACAACCTACTCGGACGTGTGCAACCAGATAGATGATGCAGAAAGCCAGCTAGCAGACATGCTGGGCCAGCTTACGGGCAATGAGTACGACACGGCTGGCATCGCCGAGCTGCGCAAGCTGTTGGGCGGTGAGTAGCATGGCAGAGAAACAGAATACCCCGGAAATCCGCTTCGAGGGTTTCACTGACCCTTGGGAACAGCGTAAGTTGGGCGAGCTCTGCACTATTTCTAAGGGGCATGGCTACAGCAAAGCCGACATTAGGGATGACGGCACCCCACTGATCTTGTATGGGCGCCTGTATACCCAATATGAATCACGTATTGAGAACGTGGACACTTTTGCCGTCGAGCAAGAGGGATCGCTTCTTTCAAAGGGCAACGAAGTAATCGTTCCTGCATCCGGGGAAACGGCAGAAGATATTGCCGTTGCATCATCTGTGCGCAGGTCAGGAATCATTTTTGGCGGCGATTTGAACGTCGTCACTCCAACAAGCAGGCTTGATCCAGACTACACCGCGCTTGCTATAACGTACAGCAAAGCTCATGACGATTTAGCAAGGCGAGCGCAAGGAAAATCAGTCGTACATGTCCATGGAAACGACATCGCCGAAGTTGAGATCTCTTACCCGTCGGAAAGCGAACAGAAGCGCATATCTACGACCGTTCTCGCCCTCGACAACCTTATCACCCTTCATCAGCGTGAGCCACGGTTACTGATACAGGTTAAATAAGAGTCGATAGAGCCCTCATGACGATGTCAATGTCCTTGTTCTCGAGCTCTTGAATGACGTGCAGATAGGTTTCCTGGGTGGTGGTCATGCTTGCGTGGCCGAGCCTTCGGGATACGCTGGCGATAGAGACGCCGGCGAACAGCAAAAGTGACGCATGCGTATGCCGCAGCCCATGGACAGATATGACAGGCACGCCAACATTCTTGCAGTGGCGCGCCAAAACGCTGTTAGCCGTTGAGTTATAGACCTTTCCCTTCACAAATATGGGCTCGGTCGGCGGAAGGTCTTTGAGCAGTCCAGAAAGTTGCATGATGAGTTGCCAGTCGAGTTGAACCTTCCGCATCGATGAGGCGTTTTTCGTGGGGACGAATCCGCCACCGTTCTTGTAATCCCAGGTCTTGTTCACCGAGAGCGTTTGGTGGGCGAAGTCAAAGTCTTCGGGAGTAAGCCCAAGGGCCTCGGAGAAGCGTAGGCCCGTTTTAGCGACTATCAGAATAAGCCAATCCCAACTCGGCCCGCCTGATAAATCAAGGTCGCCGAGCATGGCATGAAGCTCAAACTGGTTGAGATACTTGATCTTTTTCGCCCGCGGCTGTTTCCCTTTGATGATGGCCTTGCGCGTAGGGTCGCGGGGAATAAGCCCTTCGTCAACTGCATCAAGGATCGCCCCCTTAAGCTGATGGTGGAAGTCCATGGTTGTCTGGCGCTCGTGGTGTTCTGCGTAACCATTGATGAGCTGCTGGTACGAGGTCCGGTCGAGATCTTTTATCTTGAGGTCTGGAATCAGCTTGGCAAGCCAAGACTGCGTGAGCCGGTACTTTCCCATGGTGACCTCACGGATGGCCCCTTCTTTGTAGACGCTAATCCATTGTGAGTAGTAATCGCAGAAAAGCGATTCTCCATTGATACCGATTGACATTTTTACCCTCTTTCATCATGGGAGGTGGCTCACGCTGATGAAGGGTGATGAGGGAATCAAGACGGGTAAAGAAATTACCAAGCTTATCTATCTCGGCATCGTTGGGGATAGCAATTGTCGTTTCCCCGAGAGCCTTGGAGTCGAGGTTCCCAATGGCTCCATTGCCGCCTGCAACGCCAGTCGCCAGAAATCTTCTATACCAACTTGATCCCATCGATGCACACAAGAAATCAGAGCATGGCGAAGAAGCCACAAGCATAAAACCACCATGGACTGTTTTCCCAGGTAAATCGCTAATTCTTGCCCTTTTGCCAACTAGACGTGGCGAACCATTGGCTGACGTTATCAAGATATCGCCATCATGCACCAAGTCGATATTCACTGCGCCTTCATCTACGAACACGTCGTCGTCGTTCAAAACAAAATGATCTTCGTTGATGTTGGCGGATCGCAGCACCCGAACTCCATCCGACCCATCAACGATGTTCGTCGGTGAGTAAGTCAGTCCACGTCTAATCACCGCAACATCCGAGAACTTACGCTGTTCCCAAGTTGAAACGAGGGGGCGCATGGTCGCATGCGTCCCCTCCAATAAACAAACTATCGATTTCGCCTGTTCAAAAAAGCCGCTCATTCGTCGATATCGAAGCCACCTTCCAGGATGAACTTCTTCAACAGCGCCGCCGCACGGGTGTTCACCTTGAACAGGGGAAGCGTCTTGCCTTCCTTCTGCTCAAAGAAGGCCTTGGCGCGTACCTTGTCCACCGAGTCCTTCAAATCATCGAAGCGCCCGAACTCGTTAATGTTCGATTCCGTCAGGTCAAGCGCAGCCATGGCGGCAAGAAGCTCGCCGTCTATGCCGAGCGCCTCGACGATTCGCTCGACTTGAGCGTTTTTCGCCTTGCGGGCATAGGACGTGATGTAATCCCTCAACGTCTTGCCGTCTTCCAGGGCGACGTCCCCTCGCTCGACATCGTGAAGGAACAGCTCGGCGAAGCGCTGGTCATCCTGGCTTAGGGACGCGAACGATCGGTGGAGCTCCTCGCGCGCGGCGGCAAGACCCTCGTCGTCCTGCTCAAGGCATTTCAGCCACTTCTCGAAGTTCGCGTTCATGTAGTCGCTGTCTATGAGCCCCGTGTCGATCTCGGTTATATGACCATCGAGCTCGTAGGGCGCTTCGGGCGCGTCGCCAGGCCCGCCACCTCCTGCGAACAACTCCTTGTAGCGCTGCACGAGAATGAGATAGGTCCGCTCGTCGATGACCGGCTGCACGAAGAAGGACTTGCCCCTCGGCTCGCCTTCCAACGGCTCCTCCTCAAACTCGTAGGTGTCCTGCTCCCATGTGAAGCCCTGCACCTTCGCGGCCTCAAGGAACTCGTTAAGCTCGACGAATTCCTTCGCGAACTTGCGCCTGGCCTCCTGCGATGCGGGGAGCTTCGAGAGGTCTCCCACGCCAGCGGCCTCGAAGACCATGAGTATTTCCTGGAGACGCGCGTCCATCAGCGCGATATTCTCCGGTAGCTTCTGGACGAACATATCGAGCGGGCGGTCTCCCGAATACAGCTTCACCGCCGCTTCGATATTGCACTTCATAGTATGGGGTCTACGGTAATAGCGAATCGTGCCGAAAGGCTTGTCGGGCCCAAACAGGCGGTTCGTGCGGCTGAACGCTTGGATGACGTTCTCGTAGTCGATTACCTTGTCGAGGTAGAGAGTGTTAAGCCATTTGGAGTCGAAGCCCGTGAGCATCTGATCAACCACGATGAGCAGGTCGATGCGGGAATCACGGTTGGTGTCGACGTTGGCGTAGGGTTTCTTGTGGGACAGACGAGCCGAGATATCCTTCTTCATGGCGGGCCATGTGGGGATAGTGAACTCCTGGCCGTATGCCTTGTTATAGTCTTCTATGAGCTCGACCAGAGCGTCTTCCTTTACCGTGGAGCCGACGTTGTTGTCGATGCTCGGGTCGAAAAGGGCAGTCACCTTCATCTGCGGGGCGCGCTCCTTGAAGGCTCGGTAGTAGTCGATCGCCTCTGGGATGGAGCTTGTCGCCAAGATCGCATGGAACTTATTGCCGTGGGAGAGCACCGGAAAGCGGCGCAGGATGTCCTCGACAACCTTTCCGTGATGCGGAGTGTCGGGCCAGTATTGGGCGGGAGTGAGGAAATCCTCGATTCCCTTGATATGGTTACCGGCACCGTCGATCATCGGCCCCATGGGAACCTTTGCCGAGTCCTTATAGTAGTAGAAAACTTTGCTCTTTCGGTCGTCGGAAATGGCTTCGGCGACGGTTGCGGCTTTCGCCTGCTCTAGAGCAACCGCTTCGCGCACGTCATAGTCATCGAACGTCGTCACCATGTAGGGGTCGAAGCCCAGCACATTGCCGTCGCGGATGCCGTCGGCGATGCTGTATCGGTGCAAGCATTCGCCGAACACCATGGCCGTGGTCGATCCCTTCTTCTGATTCTCGTCGAGGATTGGCGTTCCCGTGAAACCGAAGAAGAGGGCATTGGGGAACGCGCGGCGTATGTCCTGGAGCATATCGCCGAAGGTGGATCGGTGGCATTCGTCAATGATAAATACGATACGTTTGCCAGCCAGGCGGTCGAGCTCAGCTTGGGTGATCCCCGTCTCGCCGGCCTTCAAGTTGCTCATCTTTTGGATCGAGGTGACGATAAGGCGATTCTTGGGGTCGTCACTAGCGAGCTTGGACTTGAGGACCTGCGTATTCTCAGTGCCCTGCACGTCGTCGGCGTCGTCAGCGAAGGAGCGGTACTCCGAGAGCGACTGCGTGCCCAACTCGATACGATCCATGAGGAACACGACCTTGTCGGCATCATGGGAGTCGGCGACAAGTTGGGCCGATTTAAAGCTAGTCATGGTTTTACCGGAGCCGGTGGTGTGCCAGATATAGCCGCCGGGACGACCGGGCGTGCTGCTGTGCCGTGGCTCGTCCCATTTGCATCTACGAACCTTGTCCGAGATGGCCGCGGCGGCATAGTACTGGTAGCTGCGCATGACTTTTAGGCAGCCATCCGAGCTGTCGGCCACGGTATAGAACCCAATGAGCTGATGTGCCATGGGAATGGAGAGCAGCGTCGAGGTGAAGCGCTTCCACTCGTCAGTACCGGGCTTGTCGCCCGCGCAGACGGGTTCGTTGTTGAAGTCTTCCCAGTGGAAGAAGAAGTTGGGGTTGAACGCGCCCGCTCCGGGGTTGGCGAAGTACCGCGCCTCGTCAGGGGTCATTCCCACGAAGATCTGCACCAGGCGGAAAAGTCCCGTGAACACACCTTCGTGCGCGTATTTTTCAATCTGGCCGGTTGCCTGGCTTACGGGCACGCCACTGCGCTTAAGCTCGATATGGATGACGGGCATGCCGTTAATGAGCAGGCATAGATCGCCGCGACGATCGTTAAGGATTTTGCTTTTTGCGGGATAGATTGGCTGTTGGGCGATTTGGTAACGGCTTTGACCTGCAGCAATCTCTTGACGGTCGTAGATTTTCAGGCTGACTTCCTTGCCCAGGTGAAGGGCGTCATCAGGGTTGTCGCGGATGATGGCAATGGTTTTGCCGTTGATAAACCCGTTGAGCGCCAGCGGGGTCTTAAGCGTTTCAATCTGTTCGATGACCTGCGCCATCTCACCCTGCGTGAGTGGACAGCCATTCAGGCGGTCTATGCCGGCATTGTTGTTAAACAGGATTTTCGCCCAGTTGCAGATAAGGTCCTGTTCGGTAGGGTAGCGAAGAACACCTTCCGCATCGTCCCAACCGTGCTGTTTCAACACAGTGATAACCGCTTCTTCGAACGAAGCTTCTTTATCGAAAACCATGGCAAAACCTATCTGCGTAATTGCAAAATCGTATTTTACTTATTTCAAACATTATAGGTCCCGCAGCCATTTCCCCGGGATTGCCCGGGCCCTCTAAATTGACTGACAGGGCTTTTTGGAGCCGCTTCTGCCGCTCCGGACACCAATCAATGTCAACGGAGTAGCCCACCTCAATGGAATGTATAAAGCAAGCGCACGTTTACGCCTAAACTCATGCGACAAATTGAGCCCCGATGACTTGGATCTGAGGTCATTCCCGGGGACGCCGTAGGCAGTTGATCTGTATGCGTTAGTTCTATCAAATTGACATTGATAGCAGCGACCGCCCCGCACACTTCGCCCATCAGTTATAGTCGCCCCTTACCTCCCCTCCGCCTTCAGCTTCAGCAGCAGGTCGCCCAGCTCGGGGCACTTGCTGGAAAGGCGCGTCTCGGCTCGCTCGCCCATCCCCCACCGTTGGCGGACTTCCTGGGCGCGCGGGCTCACGCGGTAGTCCCCGTCCATCACCTGCTTGAGCAGCTTGGCGGTCACGCGCGCATCGGCTAGGGCGCTGTGGGCATGGCCCGTCGACTCGTCGAACTCGATGCCAAACCACATCGCCGCGTCGCCCAACGAAACGCGCCCGTGGCTGCCCACGTCCATAATCGAGGTGTAAAACGCCTGCAGGTCGGCCCAGTCCGTAGGAAATGTGGAAAGGTCGATGCGTTTTGCCTGGCACTCGGTCAAAAGCTGTCGACGGTCCGTCCCGCTCCAGCAAACCACCTGGGCGGAGTAGCGACCAATCCAATCGCTGAGCCTTTTGATCACCATGTAGAGCGGATCGGCCATCGCGGTGTCCACGGCCGATATCCCTGTGAGCTCGCGGACGGGAAACGCAACGCCTTCGGTAAATTCCGTCTGCACAAACTGCGAGAACTCGCCCATAACGTTGCCGTGGTAATCGAGCTTAACGGCGCCGACCTCGATAATCTCGTTGCGCAGTCCACGGCGCTGGCGCTGCTTTGGCACCGGTGCAAACTCAAAGTCCAGCACGATCTGGCGCGCAAAGTTCGTCGTATCGATAGCCGAGATACCCGGCGTCTTTTCAGCTGACACGGTTAGGGCCTTTCTCCGTTGCCTGCCGCTTGCTACATAGGCGGCTACATTGCCGTAAGGATAGGCGCTCGTGCGGACATGAAAGCGGGGCGCAATACCATGCGCCAAGCACACGCCATGCGGGCGGCCCCAAGGGAGTCGCCCGCTCTATTCAAATGCATGAAAAAGATTGAGGCCCGGTGACTTGAATCAGAGGTCATCCCGGGCCCATCAGAGCTCGTAGAGCTCTTGGTTGCTTTGGTCTCGCTCCTCACGGCGCTCATCGGACTTTCCGAGGCACTCAAGCAGCGTTCGAAGCACAAGACGATATGAGAAAGCCATTTGGGTCGCCTCCCCCGCGGCGCAGCTTCTTTTCGCGGGCTCGGGATGCCACAATGGGCTTTGAGTATCGGCCCGTGCGGTAGCCCTTACCGCACCTGCGGGGAGGAGGCTTCCCATGCCCCATGTTACCTCCATCGGCCTGGACGTCCACGCGCGATCGGTCGCCGCCGCGGCGTTCAACCCCTTCACCGGCGAGGTGGTGCACCGTGACTTCGGGACGGACGCCGCCGAGATCGCGGAGTGGGCCCTCGGGTTCGAGGAGCCCAGGGCCTGCTACGAGAGCGGCCCCACCGGCTTCCACATGGCGCGCGAGCTGCGCGCGCTCGGCCTCGACTGCGCCGTGGCCGCCGTCTCCAAGATGCAGAGGCCGGCGGCGGACGCGCGCCGCAAGAACGACCGGCGCGACGCCGAGTTCATCGCCCGCATGCTCGCCACCCACAACATCGTGGAGGTCCCGCTGCCCGATGCGGCCGTCGAGGCCGCCCGGGACCTCGACCGCGCCCTCGACGACGCCACGGCGGAGTACCGCCGCGCCAGGCAGCGCCTCAACATGTTCCTGATCAGGCTGGGCCACGTCTGGGACGAGCGCAACGCCGACGGGACGAGGAAGGGATCCTGGACGCGCGCCCACTGGAGGTGGATATCCGGGATCAGGCTCGAGGGGCCCCAGCGCGACGTGCTCGAGTACTACGTCACGGCCGCGAGGTGCGCGGAGTCGGACCGCCGGCAGCTCGAGAAGAAGGTGCTCGCCCTCGCCCGGACCGACCGGTG